>JASFSI010000279.1:0-3385 GCA_050114495.1 Lysobacterales bacterium
AATAAGCAGGGGATTGAGGTTAACGATGACCTCGAAGTTGTCACCGATCCAGCTGCCCTCGTAAACGCGTTTCACGTACAGCGGCAGGGTCAGGTAGTTGTGCGCAAACAGCGTTTGCACCGGGATCAGGACGAAAATGAAAAAGGTGAAGCGCGGGTCCGCCATCGGGTGCTCGCGCAGCCACTGTCTGAGACCGCCTCCCTGCCTGCGGGCCTTGGCTGAATGTTCATCCGGGTCTTCGCCGCGCGCGATTTTCGCATCCGCGATCGCCTTGTCCATGGTCTTGCGGTCCAGGATCACGGCGACGAGGATCAGCGCAATTGCCGTCACGGCGGTAAACACCCAGAACAGCCCGCCGATGCCGATGGCGCGCCGGGCCGGCGACAGGAAAGCCGGCAGGAAACCACCGAGGTTCATCAGTGCGTACAGCATGGCGAATCCCATCGCCGAGGTCTGCGGCGTGGTCACGCGGCGCACGATGGAGTAGGACGCCGGTTCGTACAGCCCGTAGCCCAGCAGAATGATGCCGATACCGAGCAGCAGCGTCAGGAACGCGGGCGAAAAAGTCCCTTCGGTCGAGAATCCCATCGTGCCGGACGCGGCCAGCAGCGCGCGCCCGATGACCAGCGCGCCAAGCGCCAGCAGCAGGCCGCGGCGCACGCCCCAGCGGTCGACCAGTCCGCCCATCAGGAACTGGGTGAAGGTGATGCCGCCGGCCAGTATGGTCACGACCCAGCCGGCCTGCAGTTCGTTGGTGCCGATATTCTCGACGCAATAAATGACCAGGTAGTTGATGACGCCGAAGTAAAGGAAACCCTCGATCAGGTACTGCAGGTTGTTGCCCCACAGCGCCCGCGGCGCCCGGGCCGCGTCGACGAAGGGCTGGGTGATTTCCCTGAGGGGATTGCGGCTCGGCTGGGGGTCCGTCATTTTTTTCTGGTCCGGTTTTCGCTCGCGCCAGCATTGACGAAGCGGCTGCGCCTGTCAATGGAAGGGGTCATGACCCGAAGACTTGCGCCGGCCACGCCGGTAACGTAGCTTGCCCGCATTGCTCAAACGGAAAATCCGGGAACTCGACATGACGGCAAAACAGGGCGTGATCCGGCAGTTTCCCCGCTCTTTCTGGGCGGCGAACACGATGGAAATCTTCGAGCGCATGGGCTGGTATGGCTTCTACGCCGTCTCCGCGCTCTACCTGACCGGCCCGGTCGAGGACGGCGGGCTGGGTTTCTCCTCGGCCGACCGCGGCGTGATCCAGGGCATCGCCACTTTTTTCCTGTACCTGTTCCCGGCCGTATTCGGCGCGCTGGCCGACCGCTACGGTTACAAGAACATGTTCCTGGCTTCTGCCGTGGTGATGGCGCCCGCCTACCTGCTGCTGGCCCTGCCGACCGGTTTCTGGCCGTTCCTCGCTGCCTATTTCCTGGTCGCGATCGGCCACGGCATGTTCAAGCCGGTGGTGATTTCCACGGTGGCCAAGTCGACCAACGAGCAAAACGGTTCGGTCGGTTTCGGTATTTTTTACATGATGGTCAACATTGGCGGATTTCTCGGCCCGATCGTCGCCGGCATCGTGCGCGGCTGGAGCTGGGACTTCGTTTTCTACGCCTCGGCCGGCTGGATCCTGGTCATGTCGATCGTTTGCCTGGTCATCTACAAGGAACCGCCGCGCGACACCGACGCCGAGCAGCAGCGATCGCTTGGCGAGGTTTTCCGCGGCATGGTCGAGGTCGTCGGCAACGGGCGCTTTTTCCTGCTGGTCAGCGGTTTGCTGGTGATCCTGGTGATGGGTTCCAAGTGGTGGAGCTTCACGCTGGTCGGTCAGGTCGCGCTGGCCTGGCTGGTGGGCAACCTGCTGCTCGATGTGCTGTTTCGCGCGACCGGCCCGGGGCAGGGCGGACGTCCCTGGTTCCTGCAGCCGATGAAGATCGGCGAGGGCCGCTACCTTCTGTTCCTGCTGCTGATGGCCGGTTTCTGGGTTTCGTTCAACCAGATTTTCATGACGCTGCCGGAATACATTCGCGATTACGTGGATACGTCCGACCTGATCGCGTTCTTTGGACCGGCAGCGGGCTGGGTCACCGGTATTGCGCAGGCCATGGGCGCCGACACGTCCGAATGGTCACGGGCCGTGCTGGACAACGGCCAGGTCAAGCCCGAGCACCTGATCAACCTGAACGCCTTCGGCATCATCTGCTTCCAGGTGCTGATCTCGTACCTGATGCGCAAAACCACGCCGCTGACCAGCATCATCGTCGGCGTCAGCGTGACGATCGCCAGCTTCCTGATTTACCTGGCCGGCGCGAGCGGCTGGATCGTGGTTTCGGCGATCCTGGTTTTCTCGCTGGGTGAGATGATGGCCAGCCCGCGTTCCAAGGAATACGCAGGCCGCATCGCACCGCCCGAAAAGGTCGGCATGTACATGGGCTATTTCTACTGGTGCGTGGCACTGGGCCACCTGTTCGGAGGCCTGCTGTCCGGCCTTGCCTACCAGCACTACGGCCCGCAGGGCGTCGACAACCCCGACACGATGTGGGTTATTTTCGCCGTGCTGGCTGCTACGACGGCGGTTTCGCTGGTTTTCTACAACCGCTGGATGACGACAAAGCGCACCGCCTGATGGCGCAGGCGATGAAGCATGGCCTCGGCCGGCCGGCGATCGAGCGCATCGCCGCCGCGCTGTCGGCGGTCGTGCCGGGGTTCGATGCAAAGGCCTTCACCAGCCAGGCCCTCGACGGCCTGGATGCGCTTGAGCTCAAGGGCCGCGTGCGACACGTGATGGCCGCCATGCACGACGTTCTTCCGAAGGAGTTCCGCCAAGCAGCCGATTGCCTTGAAAAAGTGGGGCAAAGCTGGATGGAGGGCGACCCCGACGATCCGCTGCGGGGTTTTGCCGCCTGGCCGGTGATCGATTACGTGGGCGAGTACGGGCTTGAGGAGCCGGAGCGCGCGCTCGAGACGCTGCGCCGGCTGACCCCGCTGTTCTCCGCCGAGTTTGCAATCCGCGGATTCATCATTCGTTACCCCGAACTGGCCTACGCCCGGCTGGAGGCATGGACGGAAGATGCGGACGAGCATGTACGGCGGCTGGTGTCGGAGGGTGCGCGGCCACGCCTGCCCTGGGGGCAGCGGTTGCAGGAGGCGGTTAAAGACCCTTCGCGCGGTCTCGCTTTGCTGGAACGGCTCAAAGACGATCCGAGCGAGTATGTGCGGCGCTCGGTGGCCAACCACCTGAACGATGTTTCAAAGGATCATCCCGATCACGTGGTCGCAGTCTGCCGCGACTGGCTTCAGGGCGCCGGGCCGGAGCGCCGCCGCCTGGTCCGTCACGCGACACGGACGCTGGTGAAGCAGGGCCACCCCGAGGTGTTCGGGCTGCTGGGTT
>JASFSI010000280.1:0-3383 GCA_050114495.1 Lysobacterales bacterium
TCTTGAGCATGCCCGGAACAGGGGTACGTGGGGCCGCGCCGGTGCAGCTGCGTTAAACATCCTGTATCAGGCGCCGCGACGCGTATCCTGGCTTGAGCTCATGGCCAGCGGTCTTCCATTGTCGACTTCCCGCGCGAACGTTTCGCTTTTCGAGGCCGCTCCGGAGGTACATCCCTGATACCTTCGGAGCTCGATTGGCCATCCAGGCCAATCGCCCTCGGCGCGAACCGCCTGCTCGGCGCTTCTAAATCCCTCAAGCCAGGACACGCTTCACGGCACCCGGACAGCTCATGGGCGTTGGCGAAAATCTACCTGTCCAACTCGTCGGGGGTCCAGGCGTCGATGGTCAGGGCATGGATGTCGTTGCGCATCATTTCGCCGAGCGCGTCGTACACCATGCGGTGACGCTGGAGCATACGCTTGCCGATGAATTTCACCGAGACGATCAGCACGCGAAAATGGCCGCGCCCGTCCCTGGCGCCCTCGTGGCCCGCATGCAGGTGACTCTCGTCGTCGACGCCAATCGTCTCGGGCATAAAGGCCGCGCTCAGCCTTTTCTCGATCTCCGCCTTGCGTTCCTTGGGATTCACGGCAGGACCCGGATGAACGGCGTGACTTCCACCGATTCGTATACGCCGGCGATCACGTAAGGATCGGCATCGGCCCAGGCGCGGGCGTCTTCCAGGGATTCGAATTCGGCGACGATCAGGGAGCCGTCGAACCCGGCCGGGCCGGGATCTTCGGAATCGATGGCCGGCCGGGGCCCGGCCAGCAGGATGCGACCCTGCTCCACCATGGACTGCACGCGTTCGAGGTGCGCCGGGCGTGCCTCGCGGCGGGCTTGCAACGCATTTTGACGGTCTCGGGAGTAGATGACGTACCACATGGTGAAAAAGCTTACTTTTTGCGCCCCTCGCCGTAAAGGGGGCAAACAGTTTCAAGCCCGGCCCGGCTGGATTAGAATGGCGCGACTCTGCGAGGGACGGCAGCCATGGCACAACGCATCGAGGTCCGGTCCAACGGACCTCAACCAAGAAAAATCGACATCATCGTCGCGGAACTGGTCCGCGGCGGACTGATCGCCTATCCCACCGATTCCGGCTACGCGCTGGGCTGGCGTTCCGACAACCGCAAGGCGGCCGAACGCGTCGTGCGTCTGCGCCGTATCGAGGGACAGCACCATTTCACCTACTGCTGCCGCAGCATCTCGGACATCAGCCTCTACGCCAAGGTCAGCAACTGGGCACACCGCCTGATCCGCCAATTGACACCGGGGCCCTACACCTTCGTTCTGCCGGCCACCACCAAGGTGCCGCGCAATCACAAGAACAAACGCCCGGCCACCATCGGAATCCGCATCCCGGACCACGAGGTAGTGCAGGCCATACTGGAAACCATGGACGAGCCCATCATGAGTTCCTCGCTCATCATTCCGGACATGGAAGAAGAGATCTTCGACAGCGAGGACCTTTACGACGCGGTGCATCGCGATATCGACCTGTTCGTGGACGCGGGCTACTGCCCGCTCGAACCGACAACCCTGCTTGACCTGACGGGCACCGAGCCGGTCGTGCTGAGGCGCGGACAGGGCGTGGTAGACTTCTGAATTCGCCATTCAGACGACAGGCCATGGAACCCTCGAACGATCAAGCCACCACCGGTGACCTCTATCCGGCCGCCCGGCAGGAGGAGATGCCGTTTGCGATCGTCCAGGGGCAGCAGCTGACGCAGGTCCCCAAGGACCTCTACATTCCGCCCGATGCACTGGAAGTCATCCTGGAAGCGTTTGAAGGCCCGCTCGACCTGCTGCTCTACCTGATCCGCCGCCAGAACCTGGATATCCTGGATATCCCGATCGCGGACATTACCGAGCAGTACATGTCCTACATCGGGCTGCTCGACGAACTGCAGTTCGAACTGGCGGCCGAGTACCTGGTGATGGCCGCCATCCTGGCCGAGATCAAGTCGCGCATGCTGCTGCCGCGACCGAGCGAGGAAGAAGACGAGGAAGATCCGCGCGCGGAACTGGTGCGGCGGCTGCAGGAATACGAGCGCTTCAAAAAAGCCGCCGAGGACATCGACGACCTGCCGCGCGAGGGCCGCGACTGGGTGACCGCCGGGGCGCACGTGACCGACCGCCGCATGGTCCAGGTGCCGCCCGACGTCGACATCGGGGAGGTGCTGGGCGCACTGCGGGACGTACTCAGCCGCGCGGAGCTGTTCGGCAGCCACCAGGTGCAGCTGGAAGCCTTGTCGGTGCGCGAACGCATGACCTCGGTAATCGAGCGCCTGCGCCAGTCTCCCTACCTGGAATTCGAACAGTTCTTCACCGCCGAGGAAGGGCGCATGGGCGTGGTCGTCACGTTCCTGGCGATGATGGAACTGACGCGAGAACGGGTCATCGATATCGTGCAGAACGAACCGATGGGCCGGATTTACCTGAAACTGCCCGACGACCACAAGGCAACGGCGGACTGAACGAGGAAATACGATGGCCCGGATCGGCGACACCGCCCGAACATCATTGAAAAGCATCCTGGAAGCCGTGCTGATGGCCGCGGATACACCGCTGGACCTGAACGCGCTGGCGTCGGTTTTTACCGATGAGGAACGCCCGTCCGCCGCCGAGATCGGCTCGGCCCTGGCCGAACTGTCCGATGACTACGCCGAGCGAGGCGTCGAACTCAGGGAGGTGGCGAGCGGTTTTCGCATCCAGGTCCGCGAGGAAGTGAACCCCTGGGTCGCTCGGCTCTGGGAGGAACGCCCGCAGCGCTATTCGCGCGCCCTGCTGGAAACGCTGGCGCTGATCGCCTACCGGCAACCCGTCACGCGCGGCGATATCGAGGACGTTCGCGGCGTGTCGGTGCGCTCGTCGATCATCCGCACACTGCAGGAGCGCGAGTGGATCCGCGTCGTCGGGCACCGTGATGTGCCCGGAAAACCCGCGCTGTTCGGCACCACGAAGGCCTTCCTCGACTACTTCGGCTTGTCCAGCCTGGACGACCTGCCGTCGCTGGCCGAAATCAAGGACATGGGCGATCTCGAGCCGGAACTGGATCTGGAGCCCGTCGAAGACCCGCCCGGGGAGCAGGCTTCGCACGACGAAGAGTCCGTTGAAGCGGAAGCATCCGAAGCAGTGAACGACGAAACGACGTGAACAGGAAACGTGACACGGCCATCGCCGCTCCGCCGCCGGAACGCCTGCAGAAGCTCATGGCCGCGGCAGGGCTGGGATCGAGGCGCGCACTGGAAGAACGGATCCGGTCGGGGGATGTCCGGGTGAACGACGCGCCGGCCCAACTCGGCGCCACGGTAAGCGCGGGTGACATCGTCGCCTTTGAACAGCACCGCTGGACCGTGGTCGCTCAGCCGCTGCAGCACCG
>JASFSI010000281.1:0-3365 GCA_050114495.1 Lysobacterales bacterium
CAAAGGACATTGTCAGGTAAAATACCGCGGAGATAATCAGGGCTTTCATTCTGGATTCCCATGTCCATCGGGTCCAATCCAGTGTAACCCAACCGGAAACGCTTAACTCATGTCCCGCACCTCGACCAAGTACCGCCTGTTCGCCCTGTTCCTGCTGCTTTTTTTGTCGGCCTGCGCGGCCCCTCCCCTGAAAAAACAAGCGGCACCGGACACGCCTTACCTGGTGCTGGTCTCGATGGATGGTTTTCGCTGGGATTACCACACCCTGACGGAAACACCCAACCTGGACCGCATGGCGAGCAAAGGCATGAAGGCCGAGGCGCTGAGGCCGGTTTTTCCGACCATCACTTTTCCCAACCACTACTCGATCGCGACCGGCGTCTATCCCTGGCGCCACGGCATCGTCGCCAATGAATTTCCGCGCGAAGCCGGTGGGGAGTGGTACGTTTACAAGAACCGTTCGGCAGTGCAGGACGGGAGCTGGTACCTGTCCGAACCGGTCTGGGTCACCGCGGAAAAAGCCGGCTTGCGCACGGCGGCCTTCTATTTCGTCGGTACCGAGGCCGACATCGACGGCGTGCGGCCCGCAGACTGGCGCAGCTTTGACGCGGAGGTGCCGGCCGCGACCCGCGTCGACACCGTCCTGGGCTGGCTTTCACGGCCTGAAGCCGAACGACCCCATCTGGTGACGCTCTATTTCGAGAATGTCGACAGCGCCGGCCACTGGTACGGACCGGAGTCACCCGAGAATCGGGAGGTCATGCGTCTGCTGGATCAGCAGCTCGGTCGCCTGCTCGACGGCATCGCGGCGCTTCCGCATGGCGAGCGGGTGAACGTGCTGCTCGTATCCGATCATGGCCAATCGGCTTATGCCGATCGTGAGCCATTCATCCTCGAAAACTGGATCAAGCTGGACGACGTGAAAACCGTCGGCAAGGGCGCTTTCGTTTACCTCTACTACGATCGTTCAGCAAAAAATCGCGTCAAGCGGGCACGGGACGCGATCAACGGCAACTGGGACTGCGGCCGGGCCTATCTTCCCGACGAACTGCCGCCCAGCTGGAACGCAGGAACGAGCCCGCGATACCCGGACCTGTTCGTGCAATCCGATCCGGGCTGCGCGGTGGCCGTGGATGCAAAATCCGCCGAACGCCTGTTGAAAGGGGATCACGGCTGGAGCCCGGAGATGCCCGAAATGGGCGGTATTTTTTACGCCATGGGACCGCGTATACCGGTGGCTGCGCGTGTCGGCGTCGTGAGCGTGGTTGACGTCTACCCGATGATGCTCGAAATTCTGGGGCTTGCGGCCCCTGGGCCCGTGGACGGAGACCCGGACGTGCTTGCTTCACGCCTGCTGCCCGAAAAACGTTAAAATCCGGCGGCATGTACCCTGAAACCGGGCCGAACCGGGTGGAAACCGACATGGAAATTCTTGCTGCCGACATCGGCGGAACCAATTCCCGATTTTCAAAAGTGACCATCAGCGGGCTTTCTGCGCTGACGATGTCCGAACCGCTGATTTTTCCAACCTGGTCCGAGGATGTCGGTTCGTTTGACGGCTTGCTGGCCCAGTACTCGGCAAACCGTCCCGCCGACTGGCCGGATATCGAGGCGTTCGACGGCCTGGCCATCGCCATCGCCGGCGCGATAAACGGCTCGAAGGCGACACTGCCGAACATTCCGTGGGATATCGACCTGGGCGGATCGAGCCGCGCACGGGAAGCGTTTTTGCTGAACGATTTTGTCGCCCAGGCGCACGGTTTCATGGACCCGGACGTGTTCGATCGCATGCGCCTCGTGCGGCCGGGCGCAGCCAGCGGCCCCGGCAATATCGCGATCGTGGGCGCCGGCACCGGGCTCGGGCACGCCGCGCTCAGGCCGGAAAAAGGTCAACGCATCGTGATCACTTCCGAGGCCGGGCACATGTCATTTTCCTTTCGCGGCGAGCGCGAGCAGCAAATCGCTGCAGCCATGCAGGCGCGAACCGGAAAATCCTGGCTCAGCGGTGACGATGTCGTGACGGGTTCCGGTGCGGCGCGGCTTCACGAGGCCTTGACCGGGCACACCGTCAGCCCTGCCGAAGCGCTCAGGAAGCAGGCCGTGGAATCAGAGACCTGCCGCTACTTTTCACGTTTCTACGCGCGCGCCTGCCGCAACTACTGCCTGGCCATGTACCCGGTGGAGACCCTGGTGATCAGCGGTGGAATCGCGGCCAAGAATCCGCACCTCGTCGAATCCGGATCGTTCCGCGATGAATTCAACGACGGGCGATCCTACCGCCACATCCTCGAACGCATCCCGATCTACCTGAACCGCGACGAACACATCGGCATCAAGGGCGCCGCGATCCACGCCTGGCTACAACTCACGAACGATTGAGGCTCAGAGGTCTCCGAACTGCAGCGCAGCGAGCCGCGCATACAGGGGATTATCCCGGATGAGTTCGGCGTGTGAGCCGATTGCTTCGACGCGGCCGTGGTTCATCACCAGGATCCGGTCAACCTTTTTGACGGTGGCCAGCCGATGCGCGATGACCAGCGTGGTCCGGTCCTTCATCAAGCCGTCGAGCGCCGCCTGAACCAGGCGTTCGCTCTCGGCGTCCAGTGAACTCGTGGCCTCGTCGAGCAACAGGATGGGGGGGTCCTTGAGGATCGCCCGCGCGATGGCTATGCGCTGGCGCTGCCCCCCGGAAAGGCGCGTGCCGCGCTCACCCAGGAACGTGTCGTAGCCTTCCGGCAGTTGGTCGATGAAGCGGTCCGCCGCGGCCAGGCTTGCCGCCTCGCGCACCTCTGCGTCGCTCGCACCCGGCCGGCCATAGCGGATGTTCTCCATCGCGGTTTCACCGAACAGCACCGTCTCCTGCGGAACAAGCCCGATCTGCGCTCGCAGCGATTCCGGATCCACGCGCGAAATATCCATGCCGTCCACGCAAATTTTTCCCACGTCGATGTCGTAAAAGCGCAGCAGCACCTGGAATGCCGTGCTTTTGCCGGCCCCTGACGGGCCGACGATCGCCAGTGTGTCCCCGCGCTCGATTTCCAGGCTGAAGTCATCCAGCGCGCGTTCGTGGGGGCGGGAAGGGTAACTGAAACCGACATGCTCGAAACGGATGCGGCCCTGCAGCGGGACGGGAAGGGGCAGAGGTTCATCCGGAATCCGGATCAGCGGCTTGGACTGCAGCAGTTCCGCCAGGCGCTCCATGGCGCCCGCCGCGCGCTGGACATCGCCCCAGATATTACTGAGCGCCATCACCGATGAACCGACCAGGAATGCATACATCAGGAACTGGCTCAGCTGGCCGAGGGTCATGGATCCGTCCATGACCGCGCGCGAACCAACCCACAGGAAGACAGTAAGCATGCTGA
>JASFSI010000282.1:0-3362 GCA_050114495.1 Lysobacterales bacterium
ACCTGCATACCGAGAACAGCCGGCGTCCGGTGCCGATCCGGCTCGAACTGGAGGAAGGCGAAAAAGCCGATCCCGATGTCATTGCTCACCTGCGCGTGCGCAACGCGGGCGGTGAACTCGTGCCGCTGTCCGAGGTAGCGCATTTCACGCGCACCACGCGCGAGCGGGCGATCTATCACAAGGACCTGCTGCCGATGGTGATGGTGACGGGGGACCTCAGCGGAGAACTCGACAGCCCGCTCTACGGCATGGCCGCCATCGCGTCCGCGCTTCCGGACGCGAATGAACCGGGCGGTATTTCGCAGTTTCTCATCCGGCAGCCTTCGGAACCCTGGCTGCCCAGCCTGAAATGGGACGGCGAGTGGCAGATCACGTACGAAACCTTCCGCGACATGGGCCTGGCCTACGCGGTGGGGCTGGTGCTGATCTACCTCCTGGTCGTCGCGCAGTTCCGTTCTTACAGCGTGCCGCTGATCATCATGGCGCCGATCCCGCTGACCATGATCGGCATCATGCCGGGTCACGCCTTGCTGGGCGCCCAGTTCACCGCGACCTCGATGATCGGAATGATCGCACTGGCCGGAATCATCGTGCGCAACTCGATCCTGCTGGTGGACTTCATCCACCACGAGGTGGCGGCCGGCGCGCGCCTGTCCGACGCGGTAGTCAAGGCCGGCGCGGTGCGGACGCGGCCGATCGCGCTGACCGGCATCGCCGCCATGGCCGGCGCGTTCTTCATTCTCGATGACCCGATCTTCAGCGGCCTCGCAGTCAGCCTGATTTTCGGCATCCTGGTCTCCACCTTGCTGACATTGGTGGTGATCCCGGTGCTGTACTACGCTTTTGAGTACAAGTCGAAAGAAGGCTGACGCGCAGTTTGAAGTGACAGGTAGCCGGGGGCATTGGCTCCCGGCTACCTTCGTTTTGCCTGATCTGGATTAACGGCCCGGTAAGCCTTGAGGGATTAAAATATCAGGGTCATTTTCCAGGTTCCGCCGATCGGCGGAAAAGGAGCGGCACCGTGCCCAAGAAGAAGCCCAATATCCTCGAACTTCCCCGGTCCTCGGATCCCATGAACGTCAAGTCAAGGGGGCTGGATATTCTCAACAACCCTTGGCTGAACAAAGGTACGGCCTTTCCCGCAGAAGAGCGCGACCGGCTTGGTTTGAGGGGCCTGCTGCCGCCCTTCACGGATGGCGTTGCAGAGCAGGTCCTGCGTGTCATGGAGAACTATTACCAGCACACGGACCCGCTCGATAAATTCATTTATCTGACAGGAATTGCAGATCGGAACGTCACCCTTTTCTACCGGGTACTGATGGAAAACCTGGAAGAAATGACGCCCATCATGTACACCCCTACCGTCGGCCACGCCTGCCAGAAGTTCGGACATATCTACCGCAAGAACCGCGGTATGTACCTCACGCGCCGTCACCGGGGTCACGTGCGTGAAGTGCTGGACAACTGGCCGGCGAAGGACGTGGACATTATCGTGATATCCGACGGCAGCCGCATCCTGGGACTGGGTGACCTCGGCGCCAACGGCATGGGCATCCCGATCGGCAAGCTGATCCTGTACGTGGCCGGTGCGGGACTGCATCCGAACCGTACGCTGCCGATCCTGCTGGACGTCGGCACAGACAACGAAGAACTGCTCAACGACCCGTTGTACCTCGGCATGACCCATCGGCGCATCAAGCCCGACGAGTTTTACGAACTGGTCGATGAATTCGTTCAGGCGGCGACTGAAAAATGGCCCAATGTTTTGATTCAGTGGGAAGACTTCACCAACGACAAGGCCTTTCCCCTGCTGGAACGTTATCGCGACCGGGCACTTTGCTTCAACGACGACATCCAGGGTACCGGCTCGGTCGTTTTGGCGGGGTTGCTGGCAGCGATGCGCCACATGGAAATGGAACTGTGCGACCAGCGTATTCTTTTTTACGGTGCGGGTTCTGCGGCGGTGGGCATTGCCGACACGATCTGCGCCGGCATGGCTCATGAGCACGGCCTGAAAATGGACGAGGCCCGCAAGAGGGTCTGGATGTGCGACTCCAGGGGACTGGTTACTTCCAAGCGCAAGGGCAAACTCCAGGCACACAAGAAGCCTTACGTGCGTGACGAGGAGCCGGCCGATTTCGCCACACTGGTTGAGCAAGTGAAACCGACCGTGCTGATCGGAGCCAGCGGTATGCGCGGCAGCTTCAGCAAGGATATCGTTCAGGCCATGCACAGCCATTGCGAACGCCCGATTATTTTTTCGCTTTCCAATCCGACCAGCAAGTCCGAGTGCACCGCCAGCGAGGCTTACAATTGGACGGACGGCAAGGCTGTTTTCGCCAGCGGCAGCCCGTTTCCGCCGGTTCGCCTGAAAGGCCGGATTTACATCCCGGGCCAGGGCAATAATATGTTCATCTTCCCGGGGGTGGGCTTGGGAGCCATTGCGTGCGGGGCCAACCGGGTCACGGACGAGATGTTCTTCACGGCGGCCCGCACGCTGGCGCACATGGTGACCGACAAGGAACTGCAAGCCGGCACGCTCTATCCGGACCTCGGTAAAATTCGGCAGATTTCGCTCTCCATTGCGGCCGCAATCTGCCGCCTGGCTTGGGACAGTGGTCTGGCGCGCTACGACGAGCCGGAAGACATTCGTGAACACGTTCGCAAATGCATGTGGCAGCCGGAGTACAGGCCGTACAATCCGGTATGAGACAGCAATGACCTGGCTTGCGGTCTGCTTTGGTAGCTTGCTGGCCCTGGCCGGCGTGCTGCTGCTGGTTCGGCCGGGCTGTTTTATCGCCTTTATTGAAGGGAGCGGAGAGCAGGCCTGGTTTTACTACTCGGCTGTCGGTGGGCGGGCCGTGCTGGGCTTGTTGCTGATCCGGGTGGCCGCCGTATCCCGCTACCCCCTCGTCATCGAAATTCTTGGCTGGGTCATACTGGCCGCAGCACTTATCCTGGCGTTGCTGGGACGGGCAGGTTTCAGTCGACTCCTGGACCGGATGATGGGCTGGCTTCGTTCCGTTACGTGGCTGGCGGGCATATTTGCGATGTTTTTCGGAGGTTTCCTGGTTTACGCTTTTGTTCCTTGACAGCGCCTTTTCTTGAAAAGTCGCTTGGGATTGATCGAAACCGCCCGCGGTTTTCAACCTTCGGGCGGAGAGGGGCGTTGCGTGCCGCTATGCACGCAAATCATGACGTTGCGAAGCAACGCAATACCATAACGCGACTCGGGTGGGATTACTCGGCCCACCCCTGGGCCTCGCCCCTTCGGGGCCATCTTCGCTTCGCTCGATGTTCAAAATTGTTCCGGACAATTTTGTCGAACCCACGCAGCTTTGCTGCGATGCGCTCTCAACCCC
>JASFSI010000283.1:0-3341 GCA_050114495.1 Lysobacterales bacterium
GCGGAGGCCAGAACGGTGCGGGCCGATGCCGAGCCGATCGAACCGGCCAGGAGCCGTTCGCCGAATTGGACCGTGGCCGGTGTCGCGAGCGCGCCCGGGTCCGGTTCGCTCGTCTGCAGGTGGGTCCTGAGCGCCTCGCGGGTGCGCTCGGGCCCGAGGAACTGCCCGATCGTGGTTTCGAGGTCTCCCAGCGTGATCATTCCGCCTTCTTCTTCACGCTCATCGGTTGTCGGGCTGTCTTTGGCCTGATGTCCGAACAGCAGTGAGACGAGAACAACCATCAACGCATTGGCCGCGAGGGACCATGCAGCGCCCGCGTTGAACGAAACGGCCATCAGGCCGTCACGCGCGGCCTCGGTAAAAGAGGGCAGCAGCAGGAACACGAACCAGGATCCCACACCCGTGATCAGCCCGGCCAGGGCTCCGGCCCGGTTGGCTCCGGGCCAGTACAGTCCAATCAGCATGGCGGGTGCGAACTGTGCGGCGGCGGAAAACGACAGCAGCCCGATCTGCGCCAGGGGAACACCTGCCTCGATGGCCTGATAATAAAGGTAGGCAATCAGCGTGATCGTGATGATGGATATCCGCCTGACGTTCAGAAGGGTGCGGGAGAGATCGGTTTCTCCCCGCTTACCCAGCAGGCCGCTGCGCAGAAGAAGCGGCATCACGATGTCGTTGCTGACCATGATTGCCAGTGCGACGGTGGCCACGATGACCATGCCGGTGGCAGCGGAAAAACCGCCCAGAAAAGCGAGCACGGCCAGGCCGTCGCGCTCGAACGCGAGCGGCAGCGCCAGCACGTAGCTGTCCGGGTGAATGTCCTGCCCGGCGAACTGCTCCAGGCCGGCCAGAGCGATCGGCACGGCGAAAACCGCAAAAACGGCAAGATAGGCGGGAAACAGCCAGCGTGCGACCTGGATGTCACGGGGCTGTCTGAATTCGACGATGGCGACGTGAAACTGGCGCGGCAGGCAAAGGATGGCGACCATCGCCAGCACCAGCTGCACCGCGAAGCCTTCCGGCAGCCGCCACGGTGAAAACAGTTCCTGGTATTCGCGGTTCGCACGCACCGTGGCGGCCACGTCACCGAAGCCGTCAAAAACGCCGAAGATAACGAATAGTCCGAGGGCAAGAAATGCCAGCAGCTTGACCAGTGACTCCAGTGCGATGGCCCACATCAGACCGCGATGGTGTTCGCTGGCGTCCATGTTCCGGGTGCCGAAAAGAATCGCGAACAGCGCCAGCGCCAGTGCGATGTACAGCGCCAGGTTGGCAGGGAGTTTCATGCCGTCGCTCGCAGACTGCGTGATCACTTCCAGGCCGGTGTTGATGCCTTTCAGCTGCAAGGCGATATAGGGCACCGACCCGATCACCGCAGCGACCGTGACCAGCACCGCGATGGCATGGCTTCGGCCGTAACGAAAAGCGATGTAGTCCGCTATGGACGTGATGCGCTGGTGCTGGGCCTGCAAAGCGATGCGGCGCAGAACGTCGGCGCCGAGGAGCATCATCAGGATGGGCCCGAGATAGATCGGCAGGTAACCCCAGCCCGTCGTGGCGGCGCTTCCCACCGCGCCGTAGAACGTCCAGGACGTGCAGTAGACCGCCAGTGACAGCGCGTAAATGACCGCCTGGATATTGCGGTGATCGCGCGCGATGCGCATCCGGTCCCCGATCCATGCAACCGTGAACAGCAGGCCCATGTAGGCCAGCGCGGTCAGCATCAGGGACCAGGAATTGAGCATATGCAGTTACGTTATACGACTAAAGTAGGGGCGTGAAAAAATTGACCGCAACGTAACATAGCCATCGGGAAACTACCATTGGAGAGACCCCATGAGTGATAAAAGCGGTCAAGCTTATTGGCGCGCGAACCTGAAACTGATCATGCTCTGCCTGGTGATCTGGTTCGTCGTGTCCTACCTGTTCGGAATCCTGCTTGTCGATCAGCTCAACGCGATCAGCATCGGCGGCTACCAGCTCGGTTTCTGGTTCGCCCAGCAGGGATCCATTTACGTATTTGTCGTCCTGATCTTCTTCTATGCCTGGCGCATGAACAAGCTGGACCGGCAATTCGACGTCCACGAAGACTGAGGGGGCCTGGCATGGAACTTCAAACTATGACCTACCTCGTCGTCGGCGCTACTTTCGCGCTGTACATCGGTATCGCGATCTGGTCGCGTGCCGGAACCACGGGCGAATTCTATGTCGCCGGCGCGGGTGTTCACCCGGTTGCCAACGGCATGGCGACCGCGGCGGACTGGATGTCGGCCGCTTCGTTCATTTCGATGGCCGGGCTTATCGCCTTTCTCGGTTACGATGCCTCGGTCTACCTGATGGGATGGACCGGTGGCTACGTTTTGCTGGCGCTGCTGCTGGCGCCGTACCTGCGGAAGTTCGGCAAGTTCACTGTTCCGGAATTCGTCGGCGACCGTTTTTATTCCAAGGGTGCCCGACTGGTGGCCGTGATCTGCCTGATCGTCGCTTCCATCACCTACGTTATCGGGCAGATGAAGGGCGTCGGTGTCGCCTTTGGCCGCTTCCTGGAAGTCGATTTCGAGATCGGCGTACTGGTGGGCATGGCGATCGTGTTCGTCTACGCCGTGCTCGGTGGAATGAAAGGCATTACCTACACGCAGATCGCACAGTATTGCGTGCTGATTTTCGCTTACACCGTGCCGGCCATCTTCATCTCGCTGAACCTGACCGGCAACCCGCTTCCGCAGCTCGGACTGGGTAGTACGATGTCGGACGGTTCCGGAGTCCTGCTGCTGGACAAGCTGGATCAGGTCGTAACCGATCTCGGGTTCGCGGCGTATACCGCGCAAAAGGGCAGTACGCTCAACATGTTCCTGCTGACCCTGTCGTTGATGATCGGCACGGCTGGACTGCCGCACGTGATCATTCGCTTTTTCACGGTGCCGAAAGTCGCCGACGCACGCACGTCGGCCGGCTGGGCGCTGGTCTTCATCGCCATCCTGTACACCACGGCACCGGCGGTCGGCGCCATGGCGCGCCTGAACCTGATCGAAACCATCCAGACCGGTCCGATCGGTGAAGAAACGGCCAACATCAAGATGAGCGATGTGCCCGACTGGATGAACAACTGGAAGACGACCGGTCTTCTCGACTGGGAAGACAAGAACGGCGATGGCCGCATCCAGTACTACAACGACGGCAACGCGGAGTTTGCCGCCAAGGCCGAATCCTTCGGTTGGACCGGAAACGAAATGACCAAGGTCGACCGCGACATCATGGTCCTGGCCAACCCGGAAATTGCCAATCTTCCCAACTGGGTGATCGCACTGGTTGCAGCGGGTGGACTGGCGGCCGCTCTGTCA
>JASFSI010000284.1:0-3332 GCA_050114495.1 Lysobacterales bacterium
GGTCATGCGGTTGCGGGTGTCGTTCTGAATCTCGGCAAGCATGGAGATCTCCTTCTTCTATAAGCGTGTTTTCGGGTCAGGAAACGAGTGTGCCGATCGCTTCACCCCTGACAATCCGGGCGAGGTTACCTTCACCAAAAACGTTGAATACACGAATCGGCATTTGCTGGTCCCGGCAGAGCACGATCGCATTGGCGTCCATGACGCCCAGCTTGCTCTCGATGACCGAGTCGTAATCGAGCTCGGTGTACATCCTTGCATCGGGATCCTTGACCGGGTCGGCGGAATAAACCCCGTCGACCTTGGTTGCCTTGAGAACAATGTCGGCGCCGACTTCGATGGCGCGCAGGGCAGCAGCCGTATCGGTGGTGAAAAACGGGTTGCCGGTGCCGCCGGCACAGATCACGACACGACCTTTTTCGAGGTGGCGGACAGCGCGTCGGCGAATGTAGTCCTCGCACACGTCGTGCGCCGAAATCGCGGACATGACGCGGGCGTCGCAATCGATTCCTTCAAGGGAGTCCTGCAGCGCCAGGCAGTTCATGATGGTTGCCAGCATGCCCATGTGATCGGCAGTGACCCGGTCGATCCCGGAGCGGGCGAGGCCGGCGCCGCGGAAAATGTTTCCGGCGCCGATGACGACGGCGACCTGGATGCCCAGCTGAGTAACGTCTTTGATTTCAGAGGCGACCCGGTGGATGATCACCGGGTCGATACCGTAGTCTTCTCCGCCCAGCAGCGCCTCGCCGCTGAGCTTCAGGAGTATGCGTTGATAGGCTTGGTCAGTTTCCACTTACTTGCTGCATCACTTCGTCAGCGAAGTTCTCCTGCTTCTTTTCGATGCCTTCGCCAACGACCAGGCGTTTGAATCCTTTCACGGTGGCGCCGCTCTGCCCGAGCAGTTTGCCCACGGTCAGGTCGCCGTCCTTGACGAAAGGTTGTCCAAGAAGTGTGATGCCTGCGAGGTGTTTACGCAAGCGTCCGCTGACCATTTTTTCGATGATCTCGGCCGGCTTGCCGCTGCCTTCGGCCTGGGCGATCAGGATGTCTTTTTCGCGCGCGATGATCTCGGCAGGAACGTCCTCGTCCGAAACAAACTCGGGGTTCATCGCGGCGATGTGCAGGGCGATGTCGTGCGCCAGTTCTTCGTCGCCGCCGTCCAGTTCGACCAGGACGCCGATTTTGCCGCCGTGGACATAGGCGCCCAGGGCGCCTTCGGTCGTGCTGCGGACCAGGCGGCGGACCTGGATATTCTCGCCAATCTTGGCGATCAGCGCCTGCCGCGCTTCCTCGACGGTAGAACCATCCAGGCGCTCAGCCATCAGGCTCTCGACGTCCTCCACGCCGGACTCGAGGGTCTTGACTGCGACCGCTTCGGCGAAGGCGTTGAAGTTGACGTCCTTGGCGACGAAGTCGGTTTCGCTGTTTACTTCGACCATGACCGCTTGTTTGCGGTCGCTGGAAATGGCCTGCATGATCTTGCCTTCGGCCGCCACGCGGCTGGCTTTCTTGTCCGCCTTGGCGAGGCCGGTCTTGCGCATGAGTTCGACCGCTGCGTCCATATCGCCATCGGTTTCAACCAGCGCTTTTTTGCATTCCATCATTCCCGCGCCCGTGCGTTCGCGGAGTTCCTTAACCAGTGCAGCAGTTACTGCCATGACATTTTCCTCTTAAATTCTTTGGGTCACAGGCGGGTGTTGAACCCGCCGCTATCTTTCAATCGAGCCCGGCTCAGTCGTCGCCTTCGCTGTCTTTCTTGGCGGCCGCCTTCTTGGTAGCGGTCTTCTTGGCAGCCGTCTTTTTCGCTACTTTTTTCTTGGCGGTCTTCTTCTTGGCTACCTTCTTTTTCGGGGCGGCCTTGGCCGTTGCTTCCTTTTCGGCAGCCTCTTCGGCAACGGCTTCTTCTTTCGCCGGAGCCTCATCGGCAGCCGTCTCTTCAGCCTTGGCTGCGTCTTCTGCCGGGGCTGCATCCTGCTCCGCGGCGGCTTCTTCGGCCTTGACCGTTTCCTCGGCGGGCGCCTCTTCCGCTTGCGCAACATCGGATGCCTTCACGTCTTCAGCGGGCGCTTCTTCCGGCTCCGGTTCGGCAGCGGGTTTGCGCGCGACGACTTTCTTGGCAACTTTCTTGCGAGCGGGCTTTTTCTGCTCGGCCTTGGGCTTCTCGGCCTTGCGCTTGATCGGGTTGCCTTCTTCGTCCAGCTCGACGAACTCGTCGTCCACTTCCACGTGGGGCGCGGAAGCGCGGCCTTCCAGAACCGCATCAGCGGTCAGCTGGGCATACAGGCGAATCGACCGGATGGCGTCGTCGTTGCCGGGGATGACGTAATCGATGCCCTCGGGCGAGCAGTTCGTATCGACCACGGCGATGACGGGGATGCCCAGGATCCTGGCTTCCTTGATCGCGATGTCTTCGTAGCTGACGTCAACGACGAACAGGGCATCGGGAAGGTTTTTCATGTCCTTGATGCCGCCCAGGCTGCGCTCCAGCTTGTCGCGCTCGCGCGTCAGCTGCAGGACTTCCTTTTTCACGAGGTGCTCGACGCTGCCGTCCTCGTGCATGCTTTCGAGCTGCTTCAGGCGCTTGACCGAGGCGCGGATGGTGCGGTAATTGGTCAGCATGCCGCCCAGCCAGCGGTGCGAGACAAAGGGCATGCCGCAGCGTTTTGCCTCTTCTTCCATCGCCTGGCTGGCTGCGCGCTTGGTGCCGACGAACATGATCGTGCCGCGCCGGGCCGCCAGCTTGCTGATGAAGTTCATCGCGTCGTTCAGCAGCGGAAGGGTCTTTTCAAGGTTGATGATATGAATCTTGCCGCGGGCTCCGAAAATGTAGGGAGCCATCTTGGGATTCCAGTAACGGGTCTGGTGACCGAAGTGCACGCCTGCTTCGAGCATCTGGCGCATGGTGACGTTAGCCATGTGTATTTCCTTCTTGCAAAGGAATGCCCGCAGCGAGCAGGCTGCGAGATTCCGGGGTTAATCCTCCACTCAACCCGTTGCAGAGACCCTCATTCTGTTTTATCGAGGGCACCCCTCTGAACCGTTGCGGCGAGTGTGCGTATTTGGCGCGTGGCCCAGGCACTGAATGCAGACCGTGTGACGCGCCGGTTTTTCGTTCGCCGGCGAACGCCGCCGACAAAGCCGCGCAAATATACCGGAAACTTCCCGCAACAGCAACGGTTGCGCCCCGTTTCCCGTCAGCGCTGACGCATTTTCGGGTCTTGCTGACAAAAATTGTCAGTGTCAGGGCAGGGATGGATACCGGGCTGGCTGATCAAATTACCCTTAACACACTGAAAAAAAACAATAAGTCAGCAAATGCACTTTAAATGGCA
>JASFSI010000285.1:0-3329 GCA_050114495.1 Lysobacterales bacterium
CGACCAGAAAGGCTTCAAGCCCGCCGAAGTGGAACGGAAGCTTCGGCTTGCCGTCGGCCAGTTCAGCACGCGCCTGCTTCGGGATCACCAGGACGCCCTGTTTGATGAACTGGACATTCTTGTCGACTGCTCACGGCAGGAGCAGCATTTCGAGACGTTCAAACGCACCTGCAGCTTGCGCCGGCGACTCGAAGAGACGGTGGGAGACGCCGTTTTTGAAAGCCAGCGTTACCTGCTCCACCGGCTCGACTGCATACTCGAGGAACTCGGATACGTCGCGTTGCGGCAAGTTGCCTCGGATTACGAGGAACGCCGGCTTGACCTGCCGCAGTGCCTGAGGATCGTTTCGCTCTGCGCGGCCAACCTCGACCGGGACGGCCTGTCTTCCCGCCAGATTCTCGACCTGTCCGTCATGCTGGTAAACCGGATTCGCACACCGGCCGAACTGCTCGACGTGCTGGCGCAGATCCAGCGCAGCTACCACAAGCTGATCCACCGCGTTCATGACGGCTACGAAATCATGGCCCGCCAGCAGGGCTTCGAACCCGGGGACGTGCGCACGATGCTGAACAACTGCCAGCGCGAGCTGTACGACCTCAACAGCCTGATCCACTTCTCGGACCTGGCGCGCGCCTACGTTTCGAGTCACGCTTCCGCACTGCAGGCCCGGATCAGCCAGACACGCGGTGAACGGCCGTGGGACTTCGTCCACCTGTCACACGTGGAAGACATCGCGCACCGCATCGGCGACCGCGATGACGTCAGCCTGCAGGCGCGCTTTGGCGGCAAGGGCTGCGGCCTGATGTACATCGCGCACCTCGGCATCCCGACGCGGGACGGCTTCATCATCCCGACCGTGCTGCCTCGCCTCGGCCTGCACAGCAGCGAGCGGGAGCGCTTTGAACACGAACTGTTTCGGCACACCCGCATCCTCGAGGCCGACATCCGGCGTGAAGAAGGCACGGAACTGCACCTGGGCGACCCCGCCAGACCGCTGCTGCTCGCGGTTCGCGGCGGCTCCGCGTTTTCCATGCCCGGGATGCTGACCACGGTGGTTTTTGTCGGCATGACATGGGACGTTTGCCGAACGCTCGCCGAGGAAGACGAATGGTTCGCATGGGACGCCTTTCGCCGTTTCCTGGTCACCTTCGCGATGTCGGTCTGGAATTTCGACCTGGAGGCGCTGGACCTGGTCGAAAAAGCCAAGCGGCAGCACGGGGTGTCCTTCAAGGCGGACTTGCCGGGCCGGGTGATCCGTGAAATCTGCGAAGAATCGGTCCAGGCCCTGCGCGGCAGCGGCCATGCCGACCTGATCAACGACGTTCTGAACGACGCCGAATTGCAGCTGAAGCTGTCGGTGCAGGCCGTGATCGCGTCCTGGAACAAGGAACGGGCCAGGCGCTACCGGGCCGTCAAGCACCTCAGCGACGGCTGGCACACCGGCGTCATTGTCCAGCAGATGGCTTCCGGCAACCGCAGCAACGTCGAGGAATTGCGCCCGGGCATGGACGAAATGGGCATTTCACTGACCGGCGTGATTCCGCACACGTGCATAACCGGGGACGGCATGCGCGAGTTTACGGGCGACATCAAGTTCAGCGCCTGCGGTGACGACCTCGTCGGAGGAATGACCGACGGCGCATCGCTTGAACCGGTTGCGCAATTGCACACGCTGGCCCCGATGCTGGAGCGACGACTGTCCCGGCTCAGCTACCGCCTGCGGCATTTTCTCGGTTCCGACGTCGAGGTCGAATTTACCGTCGAGCGCGGCGTTCTGAGCGTCCTCCAGACCCGCACGGCCATGACCGAGACGCGGGGCGATACGCGGACCTTCGCGGCCACGGAAAAACCCGTTGGCCGCGGCATCGGTATCCGCGGCGGTGCCTTCCGCGGCATGGTCGCCTTTGACGAGCAGGACGCCAGGGAACTCGCGTCGCTCGCCAAATCGACCGAAGGCGTCGACGGCGTGCTGCTGTTGCTGGAAAATCCCGTTCCCGACGAGATTCCGCTGATCCTGTCCGTCGACGGCCTGCTGGCGGCCAAGGGCGGCTCGACGTCACACGCCGCGGTCGCGGTCCACAGCATCGACGATCGGCCGTATACCGCCATCATGGGCGTAAACGAACTGCGCGTGCACGGGCTGCGCGCCCAGTTGCTGGACGCGGCGGGCGAGGTGCAGCACACGGTTGCCTGCGGCGACGTACTGTCCATCCACGGCCGAACGGGCGAGGTGTTCGCCGGCTCGCTTCCTGTCGTCGAAGTCGACAACTGAAACCGGTACAGTCCATGAAACGATGCTTTCTGACCAGCCTCCTGCTGACCTGTGCGGCTCCGTCCCTGCCGGCCCTCGAGCCCGGCGGTGACTACTGGTCGAACGCCGACGCGTCCGGACCGGCCGCGCTGCGCGCCTCGCTGCACCAGATCATCGACGACCACGAGGTTTACCCCTACACTTCTTTCGATACCGACACCTGGGACATACTCGAACAGGCCGACGCCGACCGGGATCAGCCCGGCAACATCGTCACGATCTACCGCAACGCCAGTTTTCCCCGCCAGGGCGGCGGCAACGATTTTTATAACCGTGAACACAGCTGGCCCAAGTCCTACGGATTCCCCGAGTACGACCTGGACTTGCCGCAGGCAAACCCGCCCTACACCGACATGCACGCGCTGTTTTTGTCGGACCCGGATTACAACTACGCCCGTTCGAACCACCCTTACAACGACTGCGAGACGGACTGCAGCGAGTACCCGAGCGAATACAACGACGGCCGCGGCGGTTCCGATGCCAACCTGCAGACCGGCGAGTATACCGACGGCCGCTGGACCGTCTGGCGGGGCCGGCGCGGCGACGTCGCCCGCGCCCTGATGTACCTGGACGTGCGCTACGAAGGCGGCGTGCACGGCAGCAGCGGCGCTGCGGAGCCCGACCTGGTGCTGACCGACGACCTCGAGAAGATCCGCAACTCCTACACGCAGAAAAACCTGTCGCAGGCCTTCATGGGCATGCGCTCCGTTCTGCTGCGCTGGCACCGTGAAGACCCGGTGGACGCCGCCGAGTATCAGCACCACGAAACGGTCGCGCGCTACCAGGGCAACCGCAACCCGTTCATCGACCATCCCGAGTGGGCCGCCTGCGTTTTTGAAGGCGAGTGCACGCCGATGCGCATCAACTCGGGCATCAGCGACGCCTGGTACAGCCCGGCCACCGCCGGCCAGGGCTTTTTCATCACGGTCTGGGAGCCCTCGCAATACCTGTTCGTGAGCTGGTTTACCTTTGATTACGAGCGGCCCGGCGAAGACACCGAAGCCATTGTCGGCGAAAC
>JASFSI010000286.1:0-3320 GCA_050114495.1 Lysobacterales bacterium
TTCCAGTTCACGTTCGCCGCTGTAGCGCTCATCTTCGAGCATTTTTTCTTCCGGCCCCCAGTAGACCAGGTCCGGCTCCCAGTCGTCTTCGCGGCCGCCGGCGAAACCGAAGGTCTTGAAGCCCATGGATTCCATGGACACATTGCCGGCCAGGACCATCAGGTCAGCCCAGGACAGCTTGCTGCCATACTTCTGCTTGACCGGCCACAACAGGCGGCGGGCCTTGTCGAGGTTGGCATTGTCCGGCCAGCTGTTCAGCGGGTCGAAACGCTGCTGGCCGCCGCCCGCGCCGCCACGTCCGTCGAGCGTGCGGTAGGTACCGGCGCTGTGCCAGGCCATGCGGATGAAGAACGGGCCGTAGTGGCCCCAGTCGGCGGGCCACCAGTCCTGCGAGTCGGTCAGAACCGCCTCGATGTCGCTCTTGACCTGGTCGAGGTCGAGGGTGGCGAACTCGGCGGCGTAATCAAAGTCGGCGCCAAGGGGGTTGGATTCCGGGCTGTGCTGGCGCAGCGGGCTCAGATCGACCTGCTCCGGCCACCAGAACTGGTTGGATTTCGGCACGCCATCGGCATGCACTTCGCTCGATGCAACGCCGGCGGTAAACGCGACGGACATTGCGGCGAGCAACGGTAATACTTTGAGGTTCATACGGTTGCTCCTGTTTGGTTCTACGGGGTAGTACAGCGAGGCATTTAACCTCAATTCAAGAAGGAAATGAAATTGAATGTTTTGATAGGAATCATAGATGATTGTTATGGGCAAGGAATTTACCGGGTTCAGACATGAAAAACCCCGCACATGGCGGGGTTTTTCGAATCACGAACTCTTTCAGGATCAGGACGATTCGACACTCACGAACTTGCGCTTGGGCAGGCCCCGTGATTCGAACTTGACCTTGCCGTCAGCCAGGGCGAACAGCGTGTGGTCTTTGCCGACACCGACGTTTTCACCGGCATGGAACCGCGTGCCGCGCTGGCGGACGATGATGTTGCCCGCAAGAACCGATTCGCCGCCATAACGCTTGACGCCGAGGTACTTCGGATTCGAGTCGCGGCCGTTGCGTGTACTACCGCCTGCTTTTTTATGTGCCATTAGACTTTGCTCCTGTTCCGGTTCGCACTCAGGCGTCGATGCCGGTGATTTCAATCTGGGTGAAATACTGGCGGTGACCCATCTGCTTGCGATAATTTTTGCGGCGCTTGAACTTGATGACCTTGATCTTCTCGCGGCGACCGTGATCGACGATTTTTGCCGTCACTTTTCCGCCGTCGAGGTACGGCGCACCGACCTTGACGTCTTCGCCTTCACCAACCATCAGGACCTGGTCCAGTTCGACCGTGGCGCCTTTTTCGGCTTCGATTTTTTCGACTTTTATCACGTCGCCGGTTGCTGCTCGGTACTGCTTGCCACCGGTTTTGAATACTGCGTACATTGGATTCCAGCTCCGTGTGAGAACGGCCCTACAAAAGGGCGAGAATGTTAGCTGTTTTCAGCGTCAAGGTCAACCGCCCCAAACGCACTATTTTACGCCGAACATCCCTTTGCCAGTCAACAAGCCGTAGAGGTATAGTAGTCCGTTTGGGCAGACTGGATTTCGGGTCGATGGAAAACATCCTCATTCGCGGCGCACGCACGCACAACCTGGCCAATATCGACCTCGACCTGCCGCGCGACCAGCTGATCGTGATCACCGGCCTCTCCGGCTCGGGCAAATCGTCCCTTGCCTTCGACACGATTTATGCCGAGGGCCAGCGCCGCTATGTCGAGTCGCTGTCCGCCTATGCCAGGCAGTTTCTGTCGATGATGGAAAAACCGGACGTGGACCACATAGAGGGGCTGTCACCAGCCATATCCATCGAGCAGAAATCGACCTCGCACAACCCTCGCTCCACGGTCGGCACGATCACCGAGATTTACGATTATCTGAGGCTGCTGTTCGCACGCGTGGGCACGCCCTGCTGCCCGGATCACGCCATTCCGCTGGAAGCCCAGACCATCAGCCAGATGGTCGATCACGTGCTCGCCATGCCCGAGGGCAGCCGCCTGATGCTGCTGGCGCCGGTCGTGCGCGACCGCAAGGGCGAACACCTGCAGCTGTTCGATGAACTGCGCGCCCAGGGCTACGTCCGCGCCCGCATCGACGGCGTCGTGTACGACCTCGACGAGGCTCCCGCCCTCGAATTGCGGCGCAAGCACACGATCGAAGTGGTGGTGGACCGCATCAAGGTGCGCCCGGACCTCAAGCAGCGCCTGGCCGAGTCGTTCGAAACCGCGATCACGCTGACCGACGGCATCGCGGTCGTCGCGCCGATGGACGAGGACAGCGCGCTGGGCGAAAAACTGTTCAGCGCCCGCTATGCCTGCCCGTATTGCGACTACAGCCTGCAGGAACTCGAGCCGCGCATGTTCAGTTTCAACAACCCGAACGGCGCCTGCCCGGAGTGCGACGGCCTCGGCGTAAGCCAGTTCTTTGACCCGGATCGCGTGGTCAGCAATACGCACGTCAGCCTGGCCGGCGGCGCGGTGCGCGGCTGGGACCGGCGCAACGCTTACTACTTCCAGATCATCCAGGCGCTATCGCGGCACTACGGCTTCGATGTCGATACGCCGTTCGAGGACCTGCCGAAAAAAATCCGCGACATCGTGCTGTTTGGCAGCGGCACCGAAATCATCGAGTTCCGGTACTTCGGCGACAGCGGCGTGCAGAAACGCCGTCATCCCTTCGCCGGCATCATTCCGAACCTGGAACGCCGCTACCGCGAGACCGACTCACGCATCGTGCGCGAGGAGTTGTCCAAGTACATCTCGCAGAAGCCCTGCACGGAATGCGAAGGCCAGCGCCTGAACCGCCAGGCACGCCACGTATTCGTCGCGGACACCAACCTGCCCACGGTGACCGCCTGGCCGATCGAAACCTGCCTGTCCTTTTTTGACGGCCTCGAACTGGAGGGCCACAAGGGCGAGATCGCGCGCAAGATCGTCAAGGAAGTACATGACCGGCTGCGCTTCCTGGTCAACGTCGGGCTCGATTACCTGACGCTAGACCGCAAGGCGGACACGCTGTCCGGAGGCGAGGCGCAACGCATTCGACTGGCCAGCCAGATCGGCGCCGGCCTGGTCGGGGTGATGTACATTCTGGACGAGCCTTCCATCGGCCTGCACCAGCGCGACAACGAGCGCCTGCTGAAAACGCTGCTGCGCCTGCGCGACCTGGGCAACACGGTCATCGTGGTGGAACACGACGAAGAAGCGATTCGCATGGCGGACCACGTGGTCGATATCGGACCGGGCGCGGGCGTACACGGCGGCCGCATCATTTT
>JASFSI010000287.1:0-3302 GCA_050114495.1 Lysobacterales bacterium
CTGGGCGGAGATCACGGCTTCGAACACCTCGTCCGGCACACCCATCACGACCGATCCGAACATGTGGATCAGGCGGCGGTAGATGTCCCAGGCAAAACGCGGGCGGTGCGCCCGGGTGGCCAGAATTTCGACGATTTCGTCGGTCAGGCCGATGTTCAGGATCGTGTCCATCATGCCGGGCATCGAGAATTTCGCGCCGGAACGGCAGGAGACGAGCAGGGGGTTGTCCGGGTCGCCGAACTTTTTGCCGGTCTGTTCTTCCAGCGATTTGACGGAAGCGAGTATCTGTTCCCAGGAATCGCCCGGGAATGTCTCACCGGCTTGCAGGTAATCGTTGCAGGTCTCGGTGGTCACGGTGAAACCGGGGGGAACCGGTATGTCGAGGCGGGTGGCGTCGAGCAGGTTGGCGCCCTTGCCGCCAAGCAGGCTGCGTACGGCTTCCCAGTCCTGTTCGCAGTTGTCCATCGCCGCATCGTACTCGTTGAAAAGGTATACGTATTTCTGTGTCATTTTCGTCTCCAGGGACGGTCTTGAAATTCGCTGCAAAGTCTAACAAGAAATGATGACAGTTCCGGCATCTTTAACTGACCCATGTCAACTGTGTGGCTAGCGGTTCGGCAAAGTCCTATACTGATTCGCTGTTGAACCAAACCGATGTTCGGAGGATGGAAGTATGACCCGTTTTTTCCTAGTGCTCGCAACGGCAGCCCTGATGATTCCCGCCGCAAGCTTGATGGCAGGTGATTCCCCCCAGGAGCAGCGTCATGAATTGATGGAAGACGTCGGCGGAGGCGCAAAGACGATCGGCGGCATGCTCAAGGGTGAAAAGCCCTTTGACGCGGCAGCGGCCGCGGCCGCATTCCAGGTCTGGGCGGACGCTGCGGAGACGTTTGGCGACCTGTTCCCGGAGGGCAGCGAGTCCGGTTTCGGAACCGAGGCAGCTCCCGCTATCTGGACTGACCGTGCCGGTTTTGACGCAAAACTTGCAGAATTCGCAGAAGCCGCCAACGCTGCGGTTGCGGCTGCGCCCCAGGACCTGGATGCCCTGAAAGCGGCTGCAGGACCGGCTTTCGATACCTGTAAGGGCTGCCACGAAGGCTACCGGATCGAAGACTGAGGCTGAATCGTAGAGCAGGGCGAGACGCTTCATGGACCTGGCCAAGAAAGCCTTCTGGATCATTCTCCTGTTCGTCGTACTGCCCTGGGCGCTGACGCGCCCGGGCAGCTTCGACGCGGATCGTCTGCCCAACCGAAACCCCGATATCGCCAATGGCGAACGCCTGTTTCACGCAGGGGGTTGCGCGTCCTGCCACGGTGAAGACCTGGCGGGCGGCCTGGAGCTGAACACGGAGTTCGGCACGTTTCGCGTGCCGAATATCACGCCGCACCCCGAGGCGGGAATCGGGAACTGGTCCGACGTGGACCTGGCCAACGCCATGCTGCACGGTGTATCGCCGGAGGGGCGGCATTATTACCCGGCGTTTCCCTACGCTTCATACACGCGCATGGAGCCCGGAGACATCGTCGACCTGCGGGCCTATCTGGACGAATTCGAAGCCCGCCCCGATCGCAGCGCTGGACACGAACTCGCCTTTCCCTTCAATCTGCGCCGCGCCATCGGCTTCTGGAAACTGCTTTACCTGAGGCAGCGCCCGGTCATTTCGGCCGAAGAGCTGGGCGAGCACGCCCGCCGGGGGCGTTACCTGGTCGAGGCGGTCGGTCACTGTGGAGAATGCCATACCCCCAGGGGCCTGCTGGGCGGCCTGGACCAGGAGCGCTGGTTGTCCGGCGCGGCCAACCCGGACGGCGAGGGCCGCGTTCCGAACATTACGCCGCACCCGGACGGCCTGGCCGAATGGTCGGTCGCGGATATCGCATACTACCTCGAGTCCGGTTTTACACCGGATTTCGACACGGTAGGCGGCTCCATGGTGGAAGTGCAGGAAAACTTCGCCAGGCTGCCACGCGAAGACCTCGAGGCCGTGGCCGAATACCTGAAAGCGGTTCCGGCGCGGGCTTCGGATTCGCGCTGAATCACGGAAAAAAGCCTGTGTCCCGGCAATTGGCCTTCTGAACCGATGGAATTTCTGATCATCCTCCTGGTCCTGTCTTTCGGCTTGCTGGCGGCGCATTTCTGGCTGGCCGGCAGCGAGGATCTGAGCCGTTACGATCACCCGGTCGAGCCCGAGGGCGGCGAAACCATTGCCGCAGCGGGCGGGCCGAGCGAGAGTCACCGGCAGGCCGAAACCGCCTTGTTGGCGGTCGGGCCTGAAATCGAATCGCTGCCGCCCCGGAAACTGATTCCCTGGGTCCGCGATTTCATGGACCGCATCCCCGAGGGACGCCGCTTCGACGCCGAATTCCGGCCGGCCGAGTGCAATGGTGTGCGCTGCGAGTGGGTGCTCGCGCCTGGCGCCGATCCTTCACGCCGGGTACTGTACCTGCACGGCGGTGCATTTTTTGCGGGCAGCCCGCTCAGTCACCGGACCATCACGGCCCGGTTCTCGGCCGTGGCCCGCGCGGCGCTGCTCTCGGTGGATTACCGCCTGCTGCCGGAAAACCGCCGGCGGGACGGCATTGCCGATTGCCGCTCCGCATACCGCTGGCTGCTGGTCAACGGGCCCGACGGGCCGTTGCCGCTCTCGCGACTGTTCATTGGCGGTGATTCGGCCGGCGGCAACCTGGCACTGATGCTCTCGGCCTGGGCACGGGACGAGGGACTGCGCCCTGCCGATGCCGTCGTGACCTTTTCACCGACCACCGACAGCACGTTTCGCGCGCCAAGCATGCAGCGCAACGTGGAAAGCGACGCGATGGTCCGTTCATTGATGGCGCCACTGAACCGCGTGCCGCGGTCCTTGTTGCGCTGGATGAGCGCCCTGACCAACCGTGTGCGGCCGGCTTCGCCGGAAGTCTCTCCGGTTTACGGTGATCTCTCGGGGCTTCCACCGACACTGATCCAGGCCAGCGACAGCGAAATGCTGTACGACGACGCGCGCCGTTACGTCAACAAGGCGCGCCGCGCCGGCTCACCGGCTTACCTGCAAACCTGGAGCGGCTTGCTGCACGCCTGGCCGCTGTTTTACCCGCAGGTCGAGGAGGCCCGGGATTCCTGGGAGCGCGTGTCGGAGTTCCTGCAACGCGTGGAAACGGGCCAAGCCGGTTTCTACCAGCGGCCGCGTTCCCGGTAGTCACGTTGCTGGCCCGTTTGCCGGGCCACCGCGATGCGCTGGTTCGCGCCGCTCAGTATCCGGACCTGGTAGGCCGATTCGCGCGCCAGGACCGTGCCCGGACGGCTGGTC
>JASFSI010000288.1:0-3300 GCA_050114495.1 Lysobacterales bacterium
GTGGGCGATATATTTTCCATGATTACCTGGACAATTTTTGGAGCCGTCGTGGTCGGCCCGGCCCTCGGCGCGCTCGGGCCGGACGTTCTGCTGTATTCCGTGTTGAGCCTGACCGTCATACGCATGTTGCCGGTTTTTCTGAGCCTCCTGGGTACGCCGCTCACGCTGTCTGAGAAGCTTTTTGTCGGATGGTTCGGGCCGCGAGGCCTGGCCAGCATCGTATTCGTCGTGATCGTGCTGGGTGAGCATTTGCCGAACATCGAGAAGATCGCCATGACCGTCGTGACGACCGTCCTGTTGAGCGTCATACTGCATGGAGTCTCCGCCAACCCGCTGGTCAGGGCGATGGCCACGAAAAATTCCAAGGCCGGCTGAGACGCGTTGGCGTTGGCGTTGCCGTCGCCGGCGGAACCCGGCCAAGGGATCCCTGCCGCGCCTGTGCAGCCATCGGTCACCAGGCCATGATGCGCCGGCACCTCAGAATTTTTTAACCCGGTTTGCCGGGGTTCTGCGTTAATGGGATTGAACACAACGGAGACCCGAAATGAAAAATCCCAAAAGATCTTCACTTGCACGCGCCATTGTCGTCGGCCTCGCGCTCGGTGCAGGAAACGCCTGCGCTTCGTCCGAAACGCAAAGCAACGACTCGGTAACGATCTACTCGCGCATGCAGCCAGGCGCCGTCGCTCCGGAAACCTACCGGCCCACGGCAGGCCGCAGTTACGGTGGCCAGGTGCAGGGCTACGCCATCGTGCGCCACGACCGCGGCTACGACCTGCAGCGCGGCGTTCACCCGCTGCGCATCACCGACGTCGCGGCCCTGATCGACCCGACCACGGTCACGTTTTCCTCGCTGACCGATCCGCGCACGCGGGTGCTGGAACAGAGCTTCCAGTTCGACCTGGTCAGCCAGGCCAAGTTGCTACAGCGCTACCTCGGCGAACGCATCACCGTGGAACTGCCGCGCGGCGATCACGTGGACCTGGTTGAAGGCACGCTGCTGGGCGCCGGCGACGGACTCACCCTGCAACTGAACGACGGCACGGTGCAAGCGATCCGCAGTTACTCCAACATCCGTTTTTCCAGCCTGCCCGGCGGTCTGATCACCAGGCCGACCCTGGAGTGGCTGCTCGACAGCCCCGTTGCCGGCCCGCAACAGACCCGCATTGCCTACGAAACCCAGGGAATGACCTGGTGGGCCGACTACACTGCGATCTACGATGAAGAAAAGGGCTGCTCGATGGACCTTTCCGGCTGGGTCAGCATCATCAACCAGTCCGGCGCCAGTTTCGAGGACGCAAAGCTCAAGCTGATCGCCGGCGACGTGAACCGCGCCGAACGTCCCGTTCAGCGAAGAGACATGGTCATGAAAATGGCGATGGCCGAGGAAGCGGACGCCGGCTTCGCGGAAAAGTCCTTTTTCGAGTACCACATGTACACACTGGGCCGGCCCGCCGATCTGCCCGACAACTCCACCAAGCAGCTGCAGCTGTTCCCGACGGCTCGCGGCGTGAAGTGTGAAAAGGAACTGGTGTTCGCACCGACCATGGGCATGAACTGGTACGGCTACCAGCAACTCGACCAGGACTACGGCCGCTACGGCAACGCCGATATCAACGTTTACCTGCGCTTTCGCAACGAGCAAAAGAACGGCCTCGGCATGCCGCTGCCGGCGGGCCGGTTCCGGGTCATGCAGCGCGATAGCGCGGACGACAGCCTGGAATTCATCGGCGAGGACGTGATCGACCATACGCCGCGCAACGAGGACCTGCTGATCGAGATGGGCAACGCCTTTGACGTGGTGGGCGAGCGCAAGCAGACCGATTTCCGTATCGACACGCGCACGCGAAACATGTGGGAAACCTTCGAAATCCGGCTGCGCAACCACAAGGATGACGCCGTCACGGTTAGCGTGCTCGAGAACCTTTACCGAGCGGCCAACTGGACCATCGAGGATGCCGATCACGACTGGGACAAGGAAAACAGCAACCGCATCCGCTTTGACGTGAAGGTGCCGTCTGAAGGTGAAACCGTGCTTACCTACACGGCACACTACACCTGGTAAGCACTGTCTTTTTCACCGGTCTCTGCGGCACGGTCGGGCTCAAGCCACGGCCGTGCCGCAGAACACGATGGCCAGCATTCCGGCAAACAGGATCCGGTAAGCGAGCTTCATGCCGTGTCCATCCTTTGAGTTTGGCCGGGTCAAAGTCTAGACTGCGGTTCTTTAACCGAAGCTGAACGGTGAACCCGATGCTGGAAATCCACAACCATGGATCCGTCCGCGAAATCCAGATGGCCCGGCCACGGGCCAACGCCATGAACAACGAGATGGTCAACGCGCTGAACACCGAGCTGAAGTCAGCCGCGAAGGAGGCGGATGCCGTGGTGCTGTCGGGGCTGCCGGGCATGTTTTCCGCGGGGCTGGACGTGCCTGAGTTGCTGGATTTCGAACGCCCGGCGTTCACGGATTTCTGGCACCGGTTCATCGACGTGCAGCGCACCATCGCGACCCTGCCCGTGCCCATCGCCTTCGCCATGACAGGCCATGCGCCGGCCGGCGGCATCCTGCTGGGCGTGCTGGGCGACTACCGCATCATGCCCCGCGGGCCCTTCAAAACCGGGCTCAACGAGGTGCACATTGGGCTGGTGGTGCCCGAGCCGCCGTTCGAGGCGCTGGTCCACCTCGTGGGATCTCATGCCGCGGACAGGATCATCTCCGAAGGCAGGCTGATGCTGGCCGAGGAGGCTGAAAAGATCGGACTGGTCGATGAACTCGCCGATTCGGTCGAGGCCGTCGTTCCGCGGGCCATCGAGTGGTGCGAAGAACGACTCGCCCTGCCCCGTGACGCGATGCTGCAGACCCGCGAAATGGCGCGCCGTTACCTGCACGAATTCTTTGATGGCTATGACGAAGCGCGCGGCGACAACTTTATCGACATCTGGTTTTCCGAGGGTACGCAGCGGTCTTTGCGGGGCCTGGTCGAGAAACTGAAAAAATAGGTCCGGCAACGCGCGAAACGCGGTTTCTTGTTTCAGGCACGGCAATCCGAAAACAGTGAATTATCACTATCACTGCTTAAAAAACGTTGACGCAGCGATTTATATTTCTATAATTCTACGATTATGGAAATATTAAACGCCGTCGCTGTACTTGCCTCGCTCGCCCAGGAGACCCGCTTGTCGGCGTTTCGGGTCCTCGTGGCCGCGGGTCAGGATGGGCTGCCCGCCGGAGAGATCGCCGCGCAACTCGGCGTGCCGGCCAATACGCTGTCGTTTCACCTGAAAGAACTCGCACAC
>JASFSI010000289.1:0-3271 GCA_050114495.1 Lysobacterales bacterium
CTGCTGGCACCCGTTATGAGAACGGCCTGCCGGGCGCCGTCGGGTTTATGCGAATCGGCGGCGGCCGGTGAGACGGCGACGAAGACAGCTGCAGCGCAGAGGGCAAGGCCCGCGATGAATCTTTTGCGAATGGTGTTCAAGTGAATGCTCCGGGTTGTGATCGCGCCATAGGGTACCAGAAGTCGGCGGCTGCTCCCGAAAGGGCGAAAAAGGCGGCTTTCAAGTTGTAGCCGGAGACCTGGCAATGAGTTCGATTCGTTATTTGGCGCTGAATTTGTTATGGTAAGAGTCTTTACCACGGAGAAATTAATGACCCAGGCCAAATCAGGGGATACCGTCAAGATTCACTACACCGGAACATTGGACGATGGCACGGAGTTCGACAGCTCCGCCGGCCGCGACCCCCTGGAATTTACCGTTGGCTCCGGCCAGGTCATTCCCGGCTTTGACAAGGCCGTTGAAGGCATGAACGTCGGCGAAAGCAAGTCGGTCAACATACCGGCCGAAGACGCCTACGGACCGCACCACGACCAGATGGTGCAGGAAGTTCCCCGCACCGCGCTGCCCGAAGACCTTGAGCCCGAGGAGGGCATGGCGCTGCAGGCCAGGGGCCAGGACGGGCAGGTCATCAACCTCACGGTGACCGCGGTCGGCGATGAGGCCATCACGGTCGACGGCAATCACCCGCTGGCCGGCAAGGCATTGAATTTCGATATCGAACTCGTCGACGTTGCGCAGTCCGCATGAGGCTGGAAGCACAACCGGCGAAAATCGGTCGCGGCAACGCCGTACTTCATCCCCAGCACGGGATCGGCAAGGTGCAGTCCGTCAGCGAGGCGGACTTTGACGGTGCCAACGGAACCAAGTTCGCGCGGCTTTTCTTCAAGCGCGAAGCGCTGACGCTGTTTCTGCCGTTGAAGGATGCCGCGGAAGCGGTGCGCCAACCGGTAAACCGTGAGCAGGCCCGGCAGATACTCGACCACGTCGAAACCTGCACGCCGACGACCCGCAAGCAGTGGAAAGCGCGGGCAGCGGAGCACGAGGAGGTCCTCGGGCGCTGTGACCCCTTTGAGTGCGCCGAAGTGTTCAAGGGTTTGCAACACCTCGACGCCGAGGGATCCCTGCGGCACACCGACCGGGCGCACCTCAACCAGGCCATGGATTTCCTGGCGGACGAGTTGTCGTATGCGCTGGGCAAGTCACCCGACAAAGTGCGGCAAATCATCACCAGGGCGGCGGGCGAGGCTAAAGCCTAGCTGCTCGGAGCGGCAGCGTCGCGCCGTCTGTTTGCGGCGCTACCAGTCGTCCCGCGTACCGAACTCCTCCCACTCGTCGAGCTCGGAATAAAGCGACTTCATATCGCGGTAACGCTCGATGCGTCTTCGCGCGTCCGTCCTGCTTCCGCTGCCCGGCAGATCGTCGTCGAACCACTCGAGATCGTAGAGTTCGTCACCCTTGGTGTCGTGCTCGTCATCGAGGAAAAAACTATCCCCTTCGAGGGCCGGTTTTTCGCGCCTTTTGCGTGAATTTCTGCTCATCTCCTGTTCCCGCGTATGGGCCACGATGGCCCTGCTGCAAGAATTAAAAAACCGAATTACCTTTATGTCAAGATATTTGATGTAAAGAAAATAGATGCTATTCTGATGCGGTGCACAAGGATCATATCGATGCGCTGCAGGACGATTGGTCCCGGCAGCGCCCGGACCTCGACCCCGCCCCCATGGGCGTGGTCCTCAGAATCCAGGCGCTGGCAAAAATCCTGACCCAGCAGGCATCCGACAGCCTCGAGGAATACGGGCTGCAGTGGTGGCAGTACGACGTGCTCTCGACACTGCGCAGGCAAGGTAAACCCCACACGATGTCGGCCACCGCGCTGGCCGAGGCCGCCAGGCTGACTTCCGGAGCCATGACCAACCGGATTGACCGGCTCGAGGCCGAGGGCCTGGTGCGCCGCCTTCCCGATCCGGACGACCGTCGCCGGGTGCTGGTGCAGCTGACGCGTCGCGGGCTGGATCTGATCGAGTCGGCAACGGAAGCGCGCTTCGAGACGGCGCTCTCGTCCCTGGATGGTCTGAACGCGGTTCAGCGCAGGCAGCTGAGCGACCTGCTGCGCCTGGTGCTGTCGGAACAGTAAGGCGAATCTGTTAGCATCTTCGAATGAAACCCGAATCCCCCGTCACGCTGGGCTGGAAGGAGTGGCTGAGCCTGCCCGGGCTCGGTATCGACCACGTCAAGGCCAAGGTCGACACCGGCGCCCGCACCTCGGCGCTGCACGCTTTTGAAATCGAGGAACTGGACAGCGGCCGGCGCCTGCGCTTCCTGGTGCACCCGCTGCAGCGCGATACCGCGACCGTCGTCGAGTGTTTCGCCGATGTCGTCGACCGCCGGATCGTCAGCGATTCGGGCGGGCACCGCGAGCAGCGCTGGGTCATCCGGACCGACGTGGCCATAGGCCCCTATCTGTGGCCGGCGGAGTTCACGCTGACGGCGCGGGACAACATGCTCTTTCGCGTACTGCTCGGGCGAACGGCGATCAAGGGCCTGGCCCTGGTCGACCCGTCCCGGGCGTACCTGGTGGGCAAGGCGCCGGCACCGCGGAACGCCGCATGACGGCGTATCACACACCCTTTCGAATCGGTGACGCGGAGGTTCGTCCCGGGCAGCGCGTGCGGGTCGACCTGCCGGTTGCGCGGCTGTATACCGATACATCGCTGTCGATGCCGGTCCAGGTCATTCGGGGCCGCCGCGCCGGCCCGACGCTTTTTCTCTCCGCGGCCATTCACGGCGATGAGCTCAACGGCGTGGAAATCATTCGCCGTTTGCTGCGCCGCACCGCCCTGAAATCCATGCGCGGAACGCTGTTGGCGGTGCCGATCGTGAACGTGCACGGTTTTATCGACCAATCCCGCTACCTGCCGGACCGGCGCGACCTGAACCGCTCGTTTCCGGGCAGCCCGAGCGGTTCGATTGCCGCGCGCCTGGCCGATATTTTTTTGAACGAGATCGTGCTGCGCGCTGATTTCGGTATCGACTTGCATACCGGTGCGGTGGATCGCGCCAACCTGCCGCAGATCCGCGGCGTTCTCGACGACCCGCAAACGGCCCGCCTGGCCCATGCGTTTGGCGCGCCGGTCCTGGTGAACGCCAGCCTGCGCGACGGGTCGATGCGCGAGTGCGCGGCGCGGCACGGCATTCCGGTGGTTATCTACGAGGCCGGCGAGGCCCTGCGTTTCGATGAAATCAGCATTCGCGCCGGCATCCGCGGTATCCT
>JASFSI010000290.1:0-3263 GCA_050114495.1 Lysobacterales bacterium
TCAACATCGAGGCGGGTATCGAGCAGGGCCGCCTCGGACCGGGTGACACCATGTCCATCATCGCCGCCGGCATCGGCTATGTCTGGGGCGGCGCTATCGTCGAATGGGGAGCAGCTCAATGAGCAAGGGCTCGAATTACGTTCCCGACTGGCTGGACAAGCGCGCGCGGCTCACCCCGGACGCGCTCGCGCTGGTCGACTATGCAAGCGGCGCTGAAACCACCTACGCCGAGTGGAATGCGCGCGCCAACCGCACGGCCCATTTCCTGCGCAGCCTGGGCGTCGAAAAGGGCGACCGCGTCGCCGTCTACGCCTCGAACTGCAGCGAGTACCTGGACCTGTTTTTCGCCGCGCCGAAAATCGGCGCTGTGCTGCAGAACCTCAACTGGCGGCTGACGGTGCATGAACTGACCGGCATCGTCGATGCCGGCGAGCCGAAGGTCCTGGTCTTCAGCGCAGACTGGCGGGCGCAGGTGGACGAACTCAAGCCGACGTTGCGTACGGTCGAGCACGTGGTGGCCCTGGCCAGCGCGGCCGGCGATGAGCGCGATTTCGCCGAGCGTGAGCAGCATTCCGCCACCCCGGGCGCGGCCGTTGAACTGTTACTTGATGACCCCTGGGGAATCTATTACACGGGCGGCACCACCGGCCTGCCGAAGGGCGCGGTGCTGACGTACGGCAACATCACCTGGAACAGCGTCAACACGATGACTTCCTGGGGGCTGAACGGACACCACAAGGCGGCGCTGCAGCTGCCGTTTTTTCACGTCGGCGGCCCGAATATTTTCATGGCCCCGATGGTGCATGCCGGCGGCACGACCATCCTGTGCAGGGGGTTTGACCCGGACGAGACCTTCGACCTGGTGGAACGGTCCGGCATCACGCACTACGTGGGCGTTCCGACCATGTTCCAGATGCTGCAGGAGCATCCGCGCTGGAAGGACGCCGATTTCACCCGGCTGGAACTCGTCATCAGCGGCGGCGCACCCTGTCCGCTGCCGATCATGGAGAAATTCTGGGATCGTGGTGTCGATTTCAAGATGGGCTACGGCCTGACCGAGGCTACCGGCAACAATTTCTGGCTGCCGAAAGAACTCGTCCGGCGCAAGACCGGCTCGGTCGGGTTTCCCAATTTCCACGTCGACATGAAAACCGTGCGTGACGACGGCACGGCCTGCAATGACGGCGAAGAAGGCGAACTGCTGATTCGCGGGCCGCACGTGTTTGCCGGTTACTGGCGCAACCCCGACGCCACCGCCGAAACCGTGCGCGACGGCTGGCTGCATACCGGCGATATCGCGGTGCGCGATGCCGACGGCTGCTACTCGATACTGGGCCGTTCCAAGGAAATGTTCATCAGCGGCGGCGAAAACGTTTACCCGGCGGAAATCGAATCCGTGCTGCTGGCTCACCCGGATGTGCTGGATGCCGCCGTCGTCAGCGTTCCGCACGAGACCTGGGGCGAAGTCGGCCGGGCCTTCGTCGTGGTTGCCGGGACGTACGACGAGGATGATCTTCGGTCGTTCCTGGACGAACGACTGGCGAAGTACAAGCGGCCGCGCTCCATCGTGGTCATCGACGCACTGCCGCTGACGGCCATCGGCAAAGTCGACAAGAAAATACTGGAAGCCTGGGAGAAAAAGGCATGACAGCGGTCCTCGAAGGCATCACGGCCCGAACGGTCACCACGGACCGCCTGGCCACCCGCGTGCTGCTTTCCGGTGACGCAGACGGCGTGCCGGTGCTTTTCATTCACGGCAATTTTTCATCCGCGACATGGTGGGAAGAGACGCTGGTCACGCTGCCGCCGGGATTCCGCGGTATCGCGCCGGACCAGCGCGGTTACCACGGTGCGGACCCGGAAGCGAAAATCGACGCCACGCGCGGCATGGGCGATTTCGTCGACGACGCATTGGCCCTGATGGACCACTTGGGCTACCCGCGCTTTCACCTGGTCGGCAATTCGCTGGGCGGCCTGGTCGTCTGGTGGATGCTGGCGGACGCGCCCGAGCGCCTGCTCTCGGCGACGCTGGCCGGGCCGGGCGCACCCTTCGGCTTCGGCGGAACGCGCGACGCGGCCGGCACACCCACCACGCCGGATTTTGCCGGCTCGGGCGGCGGCCTGATCAATCCGGACCTGATTCGCAGCCTGCTCGAAGGTGATCGCGATTCGATATCCGACTTCAGCCCGCGCGGCATCATGCGCCGCCTGGTCTGGAGCGGCGGGCAGATCCCGGAGCGCGAGGACGCCCTGATCGACGCCATGTTCCGCGTGCATATCGGTGACCGCGAACTGCCGGGCGACAAGGAAGAATCGCCGCACTGGCCTTTCGTGCGGCCCGGAAAATGGGGTGCGACGAACGCGATGTCACCCAAGTACATCGGCAACCTGGTGGAACGCATACTCGCTGCCCAGCCGAAAGTGCCCGTGCTGTGGATTTACGGCGCGGATGACCTGGCGGTGTCCAACACCGCGGCTTCGGACCCCGGCACCTGGGGCCCCACCGGCCGTCTGCCGGGTTTTCCGGGTTCCGATGCTTATCCGCCGCAGCCGATGATGGACCAGATCCGCAAGATGCTGGACGACTACCGCGCGGCTGGCGGCACCTACGAGGAAGTCTCGATAGCGGATTCCGGACACGTTCCGTTCATCACGCACCCCGAGGAATTCAACCGGGCGTTTCACGCCCACCTGGAACAAAACAACCCGCAGGAAACCTGATGATGCGTTCTTTGATTGTAAGTTTGGCCCTGATTTTGTGCGCGGCGCCCGCACTCGCGGACGAAACCCCGGCGCTGGATATCGACCCGGACCGCGTGACGGTCTCGGGCATTTCTTCGGGCGCCCAGATGGCGACCCAGCTGCATATCGCCTATTCCGACCTGTTTTCGGGAGCAGCGCTGCTCTCCGGCGGTCCGTACAATTGCGCCGCCAACTCGCTGATGATCGCCATGAAGCGCTGCATGACCAGCGAGGAAGCGCCCGCCGCGGCAGCGGATTACGCCGACGGGATCCGGGCGGCCGCCGAAAAAGGCCTGGTCGCCGATCCGGCCAACCTCGCCGATGACCGCGTCTGGCTGTTCCGGGGCACGAAGGATTCAAAAATTTCCGGCCCGGTGCACTGGGCCGCTGCCGACCTCTACGCGGAGTTCATTCCCGAGGAACAGATTCTTCGAGTCGACGACGTCGAGGCCGAGCACGTCTTTCCGGCAAAAGGGCGCGGCACCGGCTGCGATGAGATCGTGCCGCCGTTTGTCGGTGAC
>JASFSI010000291.1:0-3263 GCA_050114495.1 Lysobacterales bacterium
TCGGTCACTTTCCCCCGGTCGGAGAAATCATTGAGTTTCGGAATGGCGAAAGCCACCACCGATCCCAGAAGAGCGAGAAGAAGTGCGGTCTGTCGGGTGAAAGTTCCTTTTTGACGGCGGTTCATTGCATGTTCTCCCTGAACGATGTTTGCTTCCTGCAGCAGTAATAATGCAGATATCATGCCAATAGAATTTTTAGCTGTCCTGCTGTTTATTTTCAGTAACTTATGGAGCTGCCGTTGTTCGATCTCTGATCGCCCGGTGTCAGTGTTTTACAAAAACTGTCAGCTTGCCCATGAGCCGGGAGGGCTGAAAACGAGACTTTTTGGCGGGCTGACGGCATGGATTCACCGCTTGCCGAAACAGGCCGCTTGGTGGATTATTTTCACTGCTCGTATTCGGCGTCTGCCTCTTGAACCCGGGAGTACTCGATGATGAACGCGCTTCCTGACAATGCACTGGATCGGATCAACGCAAGCCTCGGAGGTTTCAATAATGCCCTGGGACTGAGATTTACCAAGGCGGAAGCGGATGAATTCGTGGCTGAAATGAAGATCGACGACCACCACCTGCAGCCCTATGGACTGGTCCACGGCGGCGTTTATGCGGGCATGATCGAGTCCCTGTGCTCCACCGGAGCGGCGTTGACGGTGTGGAAAGAAAACAAAAGCGCGGTCGGCCTGGAAAACAGCACCTCGTTTCTCAAAGCGGTTCGCGGCGGTCGCCTGCGCGGCACGGCCAGGCCCCTGGTTCTGGGAAAGCGCACGCAGGTGTGGGAGGCCGGCATTCGTGACGACCGGAATCGGCTGGTGGCCACGGGGCGGGTCCGCTTGTTGATCCTGGACGCAAACGCTGCCCTTGCCGGAAAGGAAGTGGGCATGGCAATGCGGGGCGACTCCGCCGGCTGAACGTGCGCCGGTCGTTGCTTGGCTCTGGCTACGCGCCTGCCAGGTTCATCGGAACCAGGCGTTTGACCTCTTCGACGCTGATGCCCTTGCGTTCGGCGTAGTCCTCCAACTGGTCCTGCAGGATCGGCCCCAAAACGAAATACTCGGCCTGCGGATGGGCGAAGTAGTAGCCGCTCACCGAAGCGGCGGGCGTCATGGCGTAGCCGCTGGTCAGTTCCATGCCCGCGTTTCCCGGGGCGTCCAGCAGGCGAAAGATTTTTGTTTTTTCCGCGTGGTCCGGGCAGGCGGGGTAACCGGGTGCGGGCCGGATGCCGCGGTAGGCCTCGTTGATCAGCGCTTCGTTGTCCAGCGATTCATCGGCTGCGTAAGCCCAGTATTCTTTTCTCACGCGCTGGTGCAGGTGCTCTGCAAAGGCCTCGGCCAGGCGATCGGCCAGTGCTTTCAGCAGGATGGCCTGGTAGTCGTCGTGCTCCGCCTCGTATTCGGCCAGTTTTTTCTCGATGCCGAGGCCGGCGGTGACGGCGAAAAGGCCGAGCCAGTCATTCTCGGGCGCCACGTAGTCGGCCAGGCAGCGGTTGGGCCTGCCGCTGGCCTTTGCACGCTGCTGCCTCAGGAAATGGAGCGTCTCCAGCTTCGAGCCTTCCGTGTCGAACAGCAGGACGTCGTCACCGTGCGCGGCGGCGGCGTAGAAGCCGAAAACGGCCCGGGCCCCCAGCCATTTTTCCTTGACGATCCGGTCCAGCATCTCGCGTGCGTCGCGATACAGCTGGGTCGCGGTCTCGCCGACGACCTCGTCCTGAAGAATGTCAGGGTAGCGTCCGGCCAGCTCCCAGGTGCGGAAAAACGGCGTCCAGTCGATGTACTCGACCAGGCGCTCCAGCGGATAGTCGTCCAGCACGTGCAGGCCGGGCCTGGCCGGCGCAACCGGCGGGCTGTCCTGCCAGTCGATCGCCAGACGGTTTTTTCGCGCCTCGGCCAGGCTGACGGGCGGCTGCCGCTTGCTGCCGCCGGCCCTGCGCTCGCGCAGCACCTGGTATTCCGCCGCGGTTTTATCCTGGAAGCGCTGCCGTGTTTCCGCTGAAATCAGCTGCCGGGCAACGCCCACGGCGCGTGATGCATCCTTGACCCAGATGACGCCGTTGTCGTACTCGGGTTCGATCTTGAGCGCCGTGTGCAACGGTGAAGTGGTGGCGCCGCCGATCATCAGCGGCTGCTGCAGGCCCTGGTGTTTCATCTCGGCCGCGACCTGGCGCATCTCTTCCAGCGACGGCGTGATCAGTCCGGACAAACCGACGATATCCGCGTCCAGTTCCCGCGCCCTGGAAATGATCGTCTCTGCGGGCACCATCACGCCCAGGTCGGTGACGTCGAAGCCGTTGCAGCGCAGAACCACCGCAACGATATTTTTGCCGATATCATGGACGTCGCCCTTGACCGTGGCGATCACGATGTGGCCGCGGCTGGAAGAGGCGTCGCCGGCTTCCGCTTTTTCGCGTTCGATATGCGGCACCAGCACGGCGACGGCCTGCTTCATCACGCGCGCGCTCTTGACCACCTGCGGCAGGAACATCTTGCCGGCGCCGAACAGGTCGCCGACCGTGTTCATGCCGTCCATCAACGGGCCCTCGATCACGTCCAGGGCCTTGCCGGCCCTCTGCCGCGCTTCCTCGGTGTCTTCCTCGACGTGGCTGTTGATGCCCTTGACCAGCGCGTGGGCCAGGCGTTCTTCCACCGGCAGCTCGCGCCAGTCTTCTGATTCCTTCTGTTTTTTGCCCTCGCCCTGGAATTCCTGAGCGATGGCCAGCAGTTGTTCGGTGGCGCCGGCCGAGCGGTTCAGCACGACGTCTTCGACGGCGTCGCGCAGCCGCGGGTCGATCTCATCGTAGATTTCGAGCTGGCCGGCGTTGACGATGGCCATGTCCAGCCCGGCGGCGATCGCGTGGTACAGGAAGACCGAGTGGATGGCCTCCCGGATGCGGTCCTGCCCGCGAAAAGAGAACGAGATGTTGCTCAGTCCGCCCGAGATCAGCGCACCGGGGCAGGCCGCCTTGACCTGCCGCGTCGCTTCGATGAAGTCCAGGCCGTAGGAATCGTGCTCCGGTATGCCGGTGGCGACTGCGAAAATATTGGGGTCGAAAATGATGTCTTCCGGCGGAAAGCCGACGTCCTCGGTGAGGATACGCCAGGCACGCCGGCAGATCGCCACGCGCCGCTCCAGGGTATCGGCCTGGCCGTTTTCGTCAAAGGCCATCACCACCACGGCGGCGCCGTAGCGCAGCACCTTGCGGGCCTGCTCGACGAACGGGTCCTCGCCTTCCTTGAGGCTGATGGAGTTCACCACGCCCTTGCCCTGCA
>JASFSI010000292.1:0-3258 GCA_050114495.1 Lysobacterales bacterium
CAGATCGCGCTCACCGCGGCGGGCCGCAAACTGCTGCCCGGCGTGCAGCGGGGTCTGGCCGAACTGCGCCACGCGGTGCAGTTGGTGAGCCAGGACCGGCAGGAGGGCGTGCTGAACGTCACCATGATGCCGTCGATGCTGCAGAAATGGCTGATGCCGCGGCTGCACGGGTTTTACACCGCCAATCCGCAGGTCGACCTGCGCGTAGCCGTGGACAACGACCTGGTCGATTTCGACGCGATCGACATGCACGCGGCCATGCGCCTCGGCGGGGGGCGCTGGCCGGGCGTGAAGGCTGCGAAGCTGATGGATGACTGGATATTGCCGGTCTGTTCACGCCGGCTGCTGGAAAAAATCGGCCCGATCGAATCGCCCGAGCAACTGCAGGAATTCGACATGCTGTACACACCCAGCGCAGTCTGGGACCCGTGGTTCGAGGCTTTTGGCGGGTCCCGTCACGAGGGACGCCGGGCGATCCTGAACGATTCCATCAGCATCCTGATGGCGGCCGAGCAGGGTGAAGGCATTGCGCTCAGCCGCTGGTCGCTGGTCTCCCGCGACATCGGCGCCGGCCGGCTGGTGCCGGCCGCCAACGCGATCATTCGATCCGGCTGGTCACACTACTTCGTGGCGCCGCCGCATTACTTCGATCTGCCGAAAGTAGCCACGTTCAGGGACTGGCTGATGGAGCACTGCGCCCGCTTCAGTGAGCCGACCACGCTGCTCAGAGCGTCCTGACCCTCAGAACCGTGCACCGACACCCACGGCCAGGGTGGTGTCTTCGTTCTCGTTGCCTTCCGGCGGCTCGGTTTCGTAGTCATAGCGCAGCGAAATACTCGTGTAAATGCCGTCGATGATGTCGAAATTGAAGCCGGTATTCGACTTGAAGATCAGGTTGTCCTCGCCGTAGAAGTGCTGGCTGATGTTGTGGTTGTGAAAGAACGCGACGGAGCCGTCCCGAAAGTCGTGCGTGTAGCGCAGGTCCCAGAGGCCGGTCGCGCCGCTCTCGGTGACGCCGTCGTACTGCTCTTCCGAGTAGCCCACGCCGGCGTTGATGCTGAGGAAGCGACGGTCATCGTTGATGAGGTCCCGGCCAATGATGGCGCCCAGCTGATAACGGTGGTCCAGGTCCTTGATCGGGTCCCGCTCGTAAGTAGCGGTCGCACCGAGGTACCAGGGGTCGGCGATCATGAAGTTGTAGGAATAATTCAGCAGATCCTGCTTCTTGGTGTACACGTCTCCGGTCTTGTCGCGGGCAAAAGTCAGGTTGCCGCCGTGGCGGTGGTCGCCCAGCCGGAGTTGCGTGTCCGCAAAGATCAGGTTGTTCTGGCTGTCGGTGTTGCCGCTGTTCCAGGTCAGGTTGGCCTCGATTTTCGACGTACGCTCATACCAGGGCTTCGGCGGAACGGCCAGTGTCACGTCGGCCATGGACACATTGCGCCGCTGCCCCTCGATGACGAGCGTTTGCATGCCGTCGTCGCCGTGGTCGAACTTCGCGGGTTTTTCACTTCCGTCCTCGAGAACGATGTCGAAGGTCTGCTCGGCTTCGATGGACGCGACTTCCGCGACGTCGACTGCGAACTCGTCGGCGTACGCCGGATCGATGAAGACTTTACCGTCCTCGATTTTCGTGACCGTGCCGGTGATGATGTCGCCGTTGCTCATCTTCACCTGGTCCGCCGACAGCGAGGTGGAAAGCGGGATGAAAACGACCATCAGCGTGGTCAGCATGATGTGTTTGCCGTGGTGCATTGTGTGTCTCCTGGACGGTCTCGTGTGTTTTGGCCGATTTTGACGAAAGGCGGATTATAGGCCTTTGAGCGCGGGATATTAATCCCAAATGGCAGCGCATGTAAAAAAATGACGGTATTGTCGAAGTGCTTTGCTTGGCGGTATAGTTTTGGCTTCTGTGATCCAGGAACGGTTCCTTGACGTGACAGGCAACACCCTCAAGCAAAGGCTCGGCTGGCTCGAATACGCACTTTACGCGGGCGGCGTGTTGATGATCGCCGTCTTCCTGTTCGTGCGTTGGCAAGGTGAAAACGCGCGACAGGAAGGGCTGCTTGCTTTTGAACAGGCGGTAGCGGAACAGCAGGAGCAGGCGGCGTTGCCTGAAGAACTGCCCGGGGACACCTCGACCATGGATGTTTCGCTGCCGACCGGCCAGGAGTTCTGGTCCGATGCGCGGCTTCGCGCCTGGGAGGAAAGCCTCGCGGCCCCGCTCGAGGCGCCGCTTGCCGTGTTACGAGTCGACCGCCTCGGCATCGACGTGCCCGTGTACGACGGCGCCGAAGGCCCCAACCTGGATCGCGGCGTGGGCCGTATTCGCGGTACCGCCCGCGTGGACGCCGAGGGCAACCTGGGCATCGCCGGGCACCGCGATGGTTTTTTTCGGCCCTTGAAAGATATCGTCGTTGGAGACCGGCTGGAACTGGAGACAACCGAAGGGTTGCTGACCTACCGGGTCACGGCGATCGATATCGTGCAACCGGATGACGTGTCCGTGCTGGCGGAAACGCCGGACAGAAGCATTACGCTCGTGACATGCTATCCTTTCTATTTTGTTGGGCGCGCGCCGCAGCGTTATATCGTGAAAGCCAGCGCCGAGCCTACCACTGCAAAAACCTAAGGAGTGCAGACTTTATGAAGAGACTTGTATTGATTTCAGCAATGCTGGCGGCCGGTATCGGCTTCAGTTCCACGGCCATGGCTGAGGACATCACCTGCGACGATATCGTATGGGGCGCCGAGATCCTGGCCAACAACCCGAACATTGGCGATGCCTGCCTCGATGTGGTCGAGAAGAGAGGCGAAATGGCTGCCAAGTTTACGGCGCGTATCGTGCGCCAGAGCGTCAATTCCACGATTATCCAATGGCAGCTTCCGGACGGCAGCTGGTCTGCTTCGCAGCGCCGCTATCCCGAGCGTGATGCCTTTGCGGAAATCGAAGGCCAGGAAGTGCGTATCGGGGACCTGGCCGATCGCCAGGTACTGAACGTTTACCTGCCTGAGGGCGGTCACTGGTCCGTGCCCGTTGCAGAAGCTGCGGCTATGGCGGCTGCGCCGGAACCGGCGCCGGAACCCGAGCCGGTTGCTGCACCGGAACCCGAGCCGGCCCCTGTGGCTTTGCCGGCGACGGCTACGCAGGTACCGGCGTTCGCCCTGCTGGGCGGCCTGATGCTGCTGCTGGGCGGTGCGGTTGGTTTCCTGCGCTCGCGCCTTTGAGTGAGAGACCAGGTCCTTCGGGACCAAAAAAAA
>JASFSI010000293.1:0-3253 GCA_050114495.1 Lysobacterales bacterium
CGCCACGCTGTACCGCTGCGCCAGCGGCCGTATTCCGCCCGCGGCGGCCCAGCGTGAGGCGGCCATCGCCGCCGGCCGGACAGACCCGCTCCCATCGCTCAGCGGTTTGTTGCCGCCTGAATTCGGTGGCCTCGCCGACACGATCCAGGCCGGGCTCGCCCTGGACCCGCGCCGGCGGCCACAAACCGCTGCCGCCTGGCGACGCGACTTCTTCGGACAAAAATCGGTACCGGGGCCGGTCGACGACGAGCACCGCGAGTACCTGCCGGCCGTGCTGCTGGCCGTCTTCGTCGCCGTGATGATCGGTGCCCTCGGCTACCTGTTCTGGCCGGATGACGCCGGCGATGCGGCGTCCGAGAGCGAAACCGCTCAGCGCAGCGACGAAGCCTTGCGCTCACCGCAGGAGGAAGCGCAGTGGCGCGCTGCCTTGAACGCCGACTCGGCATACGGCTACCAGCGTTTCATGCAGGACTACCCGGATTCCATACATAACGACCAGGCCCTGCTGCACCTGGAACGGCTGGATCACCAGGCCTGGGGCAAGACGCGAATGGACGGCAGCCGCGCCGCGGTGCAGGCCTACCTGGAGCAATTCCCGAACGGGCTGCACCTGGCCGATGCCGACATCCTGCTCAATGAAATCCGGCTTGCCGAAGAAGCCGAGCAGCGCCGCGACGAGGCCGCGCGAAAGCTCGACGACGAGGACTGGGAGCGCGCCCGCGCCGCCCGCACAATCGGGGCGGTGGATCAGTACCTGGCCGACTGGCCCGGCGGAACGCACGCGGATGAAGCGCGCAAGCTTCGCGCACAGCTGCAATCCAGTCTGGACGACCGCCGTGCATTCGAAGCGGCCGCCAAACTGAACACGCGGGACGCTTACCAGGCCTACATCGACGCGTTTCCTCGGGGCAGTAAGCTGGCCGCGGCGCTGGAAGCCATCGACGACCTGACGCTGCGGCCGGGCAAGCGCTTCCGCGATTGTGCCGGCTGCCCCGACATGATGGTGCTGCCGGCCGGCTCGTTCTGGCAGGGGTCAGAAGAAAATTCACCGCTGGCGCTCAAAAAGGAAACACCCCGGCGAATGGTCAGTTTCCAGGAGCCTTTCGCCATCGGCGTCTTCGAGGTGACCTTTGAGCAATGGGACCGCTGCGTCGCCGCAGGCGCCTGCGGCACGAATCCCAATGACAACGGCTGGGGCAGGGGTAAACGCCCGGTGATGGGTGTTTCCTGGAACGACGCGCTGGAATTCACGGAGTGGCTCAGCGACGAGACCGGCCAGCGTTACGGTCTGCCCAGCGAGAGCCAGTGGGAGTACGCGGCGCGCGCCGGTGAAGAAGGCGACTGGCAAGGCGGTGCGGCCTCCAGGGTCTGCGAATACGCCAACATCGCCGGGACGGAATCCGGCTTTCGCTGGAACCATGAGGACTGCGCCGACACGGCCGCGATGCAGACGCTTCCGGTGGGTTCGCTCGAGCCGAATGCATTCGGCCTCTACGACACCATCGGAAACGTCGCGGAGTGGACCATGGACTGCATGAACCTCTCCTACCTCGACGCACCCGCCGACGGCAGCGCCTGGAACCGCGGCATCTGCAGTTCGCGCATGACGCGCGGCGGCTCCTGGTTCACCGGCACCCGTGAAATCCGGCTGCCGGCGCGTTTCAACCTGAAGAACGGCGACCGCAACGACTTCACCGGATTCCGGGTTGTCAGAAAGGTAGACCCGTAAGACAAAAAAAATGGGCCCCGGCAGACAAGCAGGCCCGGCCCCGGTCTACCTTCATACCCGGTTCAGAATGTTGGTGCATAATCACCTCATGCGATTCATCCTGAAGACAATGATTTTCACTTTGCTGGCCGCTTTTTATGGAATGACCGCGTTCGCCCAGGACGGCCGGATCAGCGGCGACCAGGACGGGTCCAGCCAGGCCGTCGAGGAAAGCGACGAGGCTTATCGCCGGCGCATGGAACTGGAGGACGCCCGCGACCGCGATCCCACCTACACCGATCCGCCGGACGACTACCGTCGCGAGATGGAAAAGATCGATAAGCTGCCCGTCGAATCGCGTGACAACATCCGGGACCAGCTGATCGACATCATCGTTGAAAATCCCGATTGGGAGCCCGAGGACGCGCTGGAAGAGTATCCCTACGAACCGACGGCAGCCGCGATGGCTGATGCCGAGCTGATGCAGCAGGAACAGGAAGCCTGGGACGAGCAGATCGAGAAATACCACGCCCGGGAAGCGGCGGCCTACGGCGCTTACCGAGGAGCCGTTGCCGGGCCCGGCAACCCACAGGGCGGCGAGGGCGATTCCGGCGCTGAAGGCGGTTCAGGCCAGGGCAGCCAATCCGGCGCGCAGGGCGCCGGCAGCTCATCTTCGAGCAGCAGCGCGGGCACCTACCAGCCTTACGAGTCGCAAAGCGAGCAAAGCCAGGATGCGGTCAGCACCCGCGGCGTTTCCGAGAGCGCGCTGGACTTCCTGCTGAACCGGCAGCAGGCTGCGCAGCAGGGCAGCGCGCCGGGCCAGGGCGACCCCCAGGCAACGGCACAGCAGCAAGCCATGGAAGCAGCGGCGCCCGAATCAGTCTCATCCGAACCGCCGTCGTCCGAGTCACCATCGGAATCATCTTCGGAAGCGGAAGCCGAACCCGAGCGGCGCGGTATTCTTGCCATCGAAGACCTGGACAAGATGGAAGGAACGGGCGCCGTGACCGTTCCCCCGCCCGAGGAAGAAGACGAATCGGAGCAGCCGCCGAACGACGGCTGATCAGGGTTTTTTCAGCAGGATTCGCGCGGCGGGCGGCGCCATCAGCGTGTTGCTGTGCCCGACACCCGGAACGGTCTCGAGCCGCCAGCCAAAGGCGACGCCTTCACGTTCGCTCCACGCGCGGGACGCTGCGAACCAAGCCTGGCCCCGGGCGAAACGGTGTTCTCCCTGCCGCATCGCTTCGGGCGCCCGGCGCAGGCCGGAATCCGCGGTATCGGTATCGGACTCGCCCAGCAGTACCGTAAGCGGCATCGCCATCACTCGCACGACGTGATCCCGGCTCACACCGGAACCGCGCAAGCCATAGGGATAGTCGATCCCGAAGTCGGGCATCAGGTACCAGCCCGCGTTGGCGACGACGGCGCGCGATACGCGGGCCCCGGGAATGTAAAACAGGAAGCGGTGTACGAACTGCGCACCCGCCGAGTGACCGTAGATGGCGTACCGTTCGGTCTCCATCGAAAAGCGTTTTCGAATATCAT
>JASFSI010000294.1:0-3248 GCA_050114495.1 Lysobacterales bacterium
GCTGGGGCGGTTTCGCGGTTCACGCGGCGAAGAACCATGGCTGCCGCGTCACCACCACGACCATTTCGCAGGAACAGTTCGACCTGGCGAACGAGCGGGTCCGGTCAGCCGGGCTGCAGGATCGCGTCACGGTGCTGAAGGACGATTTCCGTGACCTCAGGGGCCGCTTCGACAAGCTGGTTTCGATCGAGATGATCGAAGCGGTCGGCCATGAACTGTTCGCCACCTTTTTCAAAGCCTGCAGTGAGCTGCTGAAACCGAACGGCGCCATGCTCGTGCAGGCCATCACCATGGCCGATCAGCGCTACGACTATTACCGCAGGAACGTCGACTTCATCCAGCGATACATTTTTCCCGGTGGCGCGCTGCCTTCGTCGGCCGTGATGGCCGATGCCGCCGCAAAGCAGACCGATCTGCGCCTGCTGGGCCTGGAGGATATCGGGCTGCATTACGCGACCACCCTGCGCCACTGGCGCCACAACTTTTTCGAGCAGATCGAGGAGGTGCGCCGCCAGGGTTTTCCGGACGCTTTCATCCGCATGTGGGAGTTCTATCTGACGACATGCGAGGGCGCTTTTCTTGAGCGTGCCATTTCGAATGTGCAGATGCTGCTCACCAAGCCCGCTTGCCGCCTGAAAACCCTGTGAAGCCCGTCACCGTCACCGTCAACGACCGGATGCAGTCCGGCTACCGCTACCAACGTACCGAGCCTCCGGGGAAGAATTTCGACCCCGAATTCCGGCCCGAGCTGAGCCCGAAGCGGCTCCTGGAGATGGGTATCTTCGGCGGCAAGTACATGACCGACTGCCGGCAGGAATTTCCGGCCGAGTGGTTCGAAAACGCCAAGCTCAGCCCTGAAAAACGCAACGACGACCTCAACTTCTTTGGCGTCGACGCCTCGAAGCCGTTGTCCTATTGGCGCGAGAAGGGCTGGATCTGGGAGAACGACCCGCGCGGCTGGTTCCAGTGGTACTGCCGTTACTGGATGGGGCGTCGCTGCGAGGACGATGCGCGGCAGATCAAGCGCTGGAAAGCGATGACCCGCCACATCGGCCAGATCCGCAAGAACTGCGTCAAGGGCGACCTGATGTGTCGCCCGCGCCAGCGCCAGGCCCTGCTGCACTGGGCTTACGATTCGCGGAATTTCTGAAGCGGTTCAAGACCCTTCATCGGCATTCTGCGAGGCACATGCTTCGAAACAGCTGGAAACCGAGATTGAATCAATCGTCAGCAGGCGCTCCGTGGTCCCGCGATGCTGGGTTCGTGAGAAAAAAAGAGGCTATGCCCCACCGACGTCGGGTCGAGTGGGGCAATGTCGGATCGATTTTTATTGCCGTGCTTCGTCCAGTGCGTCCCTGAGGATCTCGGCCCAGCCCCTTAGAATCCGCTTTGAAGCGATCGCGTTGGTCGCGGGATTGGCCCAGGTATAGTGGCTGCTGCTCGATCCATCGATTTTTCGGTCCAAAGCTTTTGCGATCATGTCGCCGGTCAGCGAATCGTAGAGTTCGACATAGAGGGTCATTTCTCCGATCGACCTGACGTAGGTCTGCGAATTGAAAGCCGAACGGGTTTCCGGCGAGGTTGGATCGAGATCGATGATGGCCGGCCGCACCAGCATGACGCTTTCACCGGACTGGTCCGTCACATTATAGCCACCCTCTGTCAGCACCTCGCCGAACACAGTGGTGAACTCCTTGACCAGCGTGGCTTTGATTTTCTCCATGTCTCCCGGTCTTACCGGAAAGGGATGAGCGCTGCTACTTTTCTGCTGGCGCTCCCAGTTTTTCTTGAAAGCGACATAGGGCTCCAGGATCTTTACGCTGTCGTAAATCGAGACGTCTGCATCCGGGTCTGCATAAACGATTGCCAGCTTTGAGTCCGGTACCCGGTGCAGGCCTTCCGCGGTGACCTGGGGAAGCTGGTCGCTTTGCGCGAGTAGGCCGGTGGGAGTGGCGATAAGCAAGGTCAGGGTAATCCATTTCAACAGGTTAATGGTCATTTCGTATCTCCGTATTTCCAATCGAATTGTGTTTCTCAATGGCCGTTAAAAACTATATCGGGCAGACAGCTGCAGTTGGGTGGCCGTACCTTTGCTGCCATCCTTGTTCTCCCTCTGACCCCACAGCAATTCACCACCAATCCGGAGGTTCTGGGTCGGAAAATAGAGCAGGTTGGCTGAAGTGCGCCAGGTTTCGGCGTAATCTTCGCCATCCTGGAACTCGAAGTTGTCCACACTGATCCAGCTGACGGTGAAATTGGAGCGCATGAAGCCCGGCAACTCCTTCAGAAACCACGGTTTGCTCCCCCATTGATGGCGATAGGACAGAAAACCGGCAAGCACGGGAAGGGCATGGAGCTTGCCCTGCGAGTCGAATACGGCATCGCCACCCCCAATGGTCGACAGGTCGTTGAGATATCGGCCGATGCCTTTTCCGTAGGTCACCTGCCACAACAGGAAGTCATTTTCACCCGACTTTTCAAATTGCATGCGACCGCTGGTTGTCACACCCCAGCCAGTCGCGCTGCCTTTCGCAACCTCGCCACCGGAGGCGTCCGCTTCACCGAATTGGCCCTTCAGGTCACGCAGAATGCCGGAAACCCGATAATTCCAACTGCCCAGTTCACCTAGGGGCAGCCGGTCCACGCTGGCGACGAGATCCCAGGCGCCCTTGGTTCCCGTGCCGTTTGTGATGTCCGTTTGGGGTTCCTCGATAGAAAAAACGAAGCTGAAGTCTTGTCCAAACTCGGGAAAAACACGTAATTGCGGTTGACGTCGAAGAACGACGCCGTTCACACCCTCGTAATCGACTTCTTCCGGCAAAGCGTTCACGTTGGCGAACGTTGACCAAGTTTTACCTGCAAGCAGGTAGCGGTACTGCCCGAATGCATGCCTGAGGCGGAAGGCTTCACCCTCACCCTCGAAATCACCCTCGATGAAAGCGCGCAGGGTCGCGTATTTCGTTTGCTGGCGCACCTCGAAATTCAGGCGCGTCTGGCTGGCGGTGACGTCCATTCCGGAACGCGCGCCGGTAACCGTACGCCCTTCCGGTGGAATACTGCCGACGATGAATCGATCGGTAATCGCTACCGGATCGAAGCTGTTGATCAGGCCGAGATTGACGAAGCCACCGATTTTCATCGCCGAAGTCGTACCCGGCAGGTGCCAGGCGCCGGGAAAATCCGGATCGAAAACCGTGTTGGAAGGATCGTAGAGTGTTGCCTGGGCGTTCACCTGGTCGCCTACCTGT
>JASFSI010000295.1:0-3246 GCA_050114495.1 Lysobacterales bacterium
CGCCGATATCAAGACGCAGAACGGAACCACGATCCTGATGATTTACGATCCGCTGCTCTGAGCATCGTCTTGAACCGGACCGCTGACCGCCAGGAACCCGTCGGGTCGACATGACGCTGGCAATGTCATTCTGGACGGCCTTTGGGACCAGCCTGCTGGCGGGCCTGGTGACGGCCATCGGCATTTACACCATTCGTCATTTCGAGGAATGGGGGCGACGCTACAGCATCTATTTCGTATGCTTTGCCGCCGGCGTCCTGATCTCGGTTTCGTTTCTGCACATCATTCCCAAAGCGTTCGATATGAGTGAATCGGCCCCGGCCTGGCTGCTGGGCGGATTCCTGTCTCTGCACCTGTTCAACCGCTTCGTTACCGCGTTCGTCTGCGAGCGGAAACCGGACTCGCTTTACGGACTTGGTCTGATCCCGATGATTGGCATCGGTTTTCATTCCTTTATCGACGGTGTCATCTACTCGATCACCTTCTCGGTGAGCACGTTCACCGGGGTTCTGGCCGCGACCGGCATGGTGCTGCACGAGTTCCCTGAGGGCATCATTACCTACCTGCTGCTATTGCGGGGCGGTTTCAGCGAACGGACCGCCCTGGTGCTCGCTTTCCTTGCCGCTGCCGCGTCTACACCGTTGGGTACCCTGGTTTCCTGGCCGTTCATCAGTGAAATCGACCGTTCGCTGCTCGGCACGCTCTTGTCCTTTTCGGCCGGTGCGCTGGTCTACGTGGGAGCCACGCACCTGCTGCCGCAGGCCGAGCAGGAGCAGCGTCGCTTCAGCCTGGTCGCGCTGGGTTCGGGTATCCTGGTCGCGGTGGTTATCGTGCTGTCGAAATGAGCCTGAGTGAATGCAGCCAGTTGGAGTTCACCGCGCGCTGACTGACCGTGCGAAACTTCAGCGCAGGCGGGCTTGCGTATCCTGTTTCAACAGAGCATGCGCGGCACGGTTGATCCGGGCGCCGTTCAGTGCCTCCCAGCCGTCGAAACCCAGCGGCAGTTCCGCGCCGTGCAAGGCGCGATAGAGGTCGCGAATCACGCGATGGTTGGCGGCGGCATGCGGGGATGCGGGGTCATTCGCGGCTTTGGCAGAAAACCCGCTCAACAGGGACTCCAGCGACTTTTGCGCGAAAGTGAGTTCGGTCAGTTTCGCCCGGTATTCCAGGTCGGTCGGCGTCATTTCCGGAAAGTCTTCCAGGTCGGCCAGGTGCCTCGCCTCGTGCTTGAGAAAGGATACGCGGAAGGCCTCTGACGAGAGATCGTAGGCGTCGGCCAGGCAATACAGTTCTCCGTCGTGGGCCCAGCCTGTTGTGCTGAACCGGCCCAGCGATGCGTAGTCTTTCCAGCCCTGGAGCAAAACGTCATCGATAAAGCGCACGCGGACGTGACGCGTGCCGTCGCTCAGGCGGACGGCGTAGCGGGCCGAGCGTTCCTCGCCCCACAACAACAGGTCACGCATCGGCGGGCCGGGGCGCTCGTCGTGGTGAATTTTTCGTGCCTCCAGGGCGGCGAGGACGGCCGCAAGCGGATTTGTATTTCTCTCCGCAGTACCGCCCTGGACTTCGAGCAGTTGCGAAAGCGCCGCGCGCAACCGCCATTCCGGGTCGCCGGGCTCGCGCAGCAACACGGAGCGCCAGTAAGCGCGGTAGATTTCGGCAACCTGTTCAGAAAAACGGCCGTGGCCGGGCAGGGTGTCCGCAGCCGGGGTTCCGAAGCGATCCGCGAAGGCCGCGGCCAGCGCCAGGTCGCGCCCACTTGCCCCCTGGCTCAATTCATCGAACAAATCCTGCGCGCGGCTCAGGTCCCCGGCGAGCGCCATTCGATCGTAGCGCTGGACCAGGTCGAGCGACACAGGATTTGCAGCCTGCAGCGCCAGGGGTAGCAGAACGGCCAGCCAGGCGATGAAGCGCACCGCTAACATCCGTTTTACCGCTCCGAGCTGCTGCGCGAGCACAGCGTTTCGGGCAGTTCAATATCCTGGTTGCCGGGAATCTTGATGCCCATCGGCACGGCTTCGACGCCCATGGTTTCATCGGGGTGAGGCCGCAAAAGCTGTCGGGCCTGCTGTCGGTCGGCGCGCAGCCAGTCGCGGGCCTCGAGCGGGCTGCGCAGCAGCGCCGGACTGCGGTGGTGCCCGACCGACCGCAATACGTCGTTCGGTTCCACCGTGATCACGGCGACAGTCAGCTTTTTTTCGCCATTCTCCATGCGGGTCCACCGCGCCAGGCCCGCCATCATCCAGAACGGCGCATCCAGCGGAAAAACGGCATAAGGCACCTGCGGCTTGACACGGGAATCGAACTCGTAGAACCAGGAAACCAACACCAGTACGCGCAGGCCCTTGCTCCAGGCGCCCATGAAGGTCGGCGCAAACGGCGCGCCTTCATGGCGCAGCCGGGCGTTGGCGGTGGAGATCAGGCGGCCGTCGCGGTTCATCGGCAGGCGGCCTTCCGAGTAGGCCGGCAGGAACGGCCACAGTGCTTCGCCGGGCCGGTCAATGGCTTCGTCGGGATAAATGACCGGCAGCGTTTCCCAGACCATCGAGCCGGGTTCGGATTTGCGTCTCAGCCTTGAGGGCGAGACGTTGACGCGCTGCGCCGGATCGGCCGGGAGCGTTGCCGGCGCGGTCAGCAAGCGGGCGTAGGCGTAGACCTCGGTCCAGGACAAGTGCGAAACCGAGGCTTTGCCGCACATTGCCTGAAACGTTCAGGAGGTAGTGGTCGTGCCGGTCGATTCTTTCTTGTCTTCCGACTTCTGCTGCTGTTGTTTCTGGATACGCGGCTGCCACCACTTGACGTTGGAGATGACTTCTTCGCCGGTCATGCCGTCGAGCCGCTTGATCAACTTGTTCTTGTCACCGTAGGATTCGAGGTCATAGATCAGCAGGTACTTGATGGCGCCTTCGAGCGCCTGGTAGCTCTTCGGCGATGTATGCGCCTTGACGCGCGCCATGCTGCGATCCCAGGCTTCCATGCTGCTGCCATCGAGCGGTATTTTCATGCCGTCCCCGTCCCAGGGCTCCACAGCGATTTCCGCTTCAGACGCGGGCTTTTCGACCGGGGCGTTGCTGGCGCAAGCGGCCAGCATGAGGGCCAGCGCCATCAGCAGCAGCCTCGAGAAGGAACGGATATGTGCGGAGTTGATCATTTCGTGTTGCTCGCCTCTATCACCGTGAACTCCCGGGTCTTTACCAGGCAGTCCACGCGGTTGAAGGATTGACGCGCCCAGCCCGTGTAGGGCAG
>JASFSI010000296.1:0-3244 GCA_050114495.1 Lysobacterales bacterium
AGACCTTCGCCATGTCGATGGCCGCCTGCGTGACGGCCTCGATGCGGCCGGTGACCGTGCCCACCACGACGGCGATCACCATCATGCCGAACCAGATGTAATTCATCATGGAGCCGTTCTCCTCAACCAGAAACTAGCGTACCGGGGACCCGGGCACCAGGATAAAGGGTGATTCGCCCACCGCATGCAGTTCTACCTCGTGGGAAACGGGCAGCGTGGCCTGGCAGGCGCCGTGTCCGCAGGGGAAATTCGCCATCACCGGGAACGCCAGCCCCTCGCAGGCGTCCAGCACGATCTCCTCGGCCGTGCGCCCAAACGGCGGGTCCGTGTCTTTCATTTCCAGCAGTTCGCCGAGCACCAGCCCGGCAATGCCGTCCAGGCTGCCGGACGCCCTGAGTTGCTGCATCATCCGGTCAAAAGCGTGCAGGCGCTCGTCCACCTCCTCGAGCAGCAGCACCGCGCCCGCCGTATCGATTCGCCCGGGCGTGCCGAGGCGCTCGATGAGCAGAGACAGGTTGCCGCCCCACAGCGGGCCGCGCGCAATGCCCGGTTTCAGCACGCGAGCCTGGCAGCCGGGCGCCGAGGCGATTTCAATGTCCGGTTCGCCTGAGAGCACGCGGCGAAAGGTCTGGAGGTTCCAGTCAACCGTTTCGCGCCCCCAGTTGCTGAGCATCGGGCCGTGAAAAGTAACCAGCCCGGAATGCTGGGAAATCGAGGTCAGCAGCCCGGTCACATCACTGAAACCGACGAAAATCTTCGGATTCTCGCGGATGACGCCGTAATCCAGCAGCGGCAAAACGCGGTTCGCACCATAACCGCCGCGGGCGCAGACGATGGCGTCGACGGAGTCGTCGGCAAACATCGACATGATGTCCCCGGCGCGCGCTTGCGGCGTGCCGGCGAACTTGTGGCTGCGCAGGCCGACCGATTCCCCGATCGCCATTTCGTAACCTGCGGCTTCGAACACGGCAAGCGCCCGCTGCAGTCGATCCGGCTCGATCCAGTACGACGGGCTGACCACGCCGATGCGCGCGCCGTCCTTCAGGCGCGGGGGTCTTATCTGCATTCGGTATCCAGCATTTCAAGGCCATTGACCTCGGTGATGCCGAGGCCGGGCGCATCGGTGATGCGGATTTCCGCGTTGTTGAACTTCACGCCGCTGACCACCGGGTCGTATTCGCCCAGCGACGGTGTATCCAGGTCAACCTTGGTGATGACCGACGAGCGCGCAGCCGCAATGTGGGCCGCGGCCGCCACACCGATACTCGATTCAAGCATGCAGCCGATCATGCATTGCGTGCCGTACACGTCGGAGATGTCCGCGATCTTGAGGGCGTTGGACATACCGCCGGTTTTCATCAGCTTGATGTTGATGATGTCCGCGGCGCGCATGGTGATCAGTTCGATCGCTTCGCGCGGCCCGAAGGAACTCTCGTCGGCCATCACCGGCGTCTGTACGCGGTCCGCCACGTACTTCATGCCATCGATATCCTCGCCGCTGACCGGCTGCTCGACGAGTTCGAGCCGCACGCCGCTTTCCTCCAGCGCCCGCAGCACCGAAACGGCCTGTTTCGGGGTCCAGCCCTGGTTGGCGTCCAGCCGGATCAGTGCGCGGTCCTCGATGGCCGTGAAAATGGCCTTGATGCGCTCGATGTCCAGCGCCGGGTCCTTGCCGACCTTGACCTTGAGCGTCTCGAATCCCCGCTCGACCGCCTCGCGTGCGTCTTCGACCATCTTTTCGATGTAATCCACGCTGATGGTGATATCGGTCACGATGCGTTCGTCGCCGCCACCCAGCAATTTGTAAACCGGCGCTTCGTAGAGCTGACCGAACAGGTCGTAAACCGCAATTTCCACGGCTGCCTTGGCGCTGAAATTGCGCACGATGGATTTCTGTACGCGCCGCGTAAGCCGGTTCAGGTCCGCGATGTCACGCCCGAGGATCGTCGGTGCGATCACCTTGGAGATGGCCTCGATAATCGATCCGTGCGTCTCGCCGGTGATCACGGCCGTGGCGGGCGCGCTGCCATAGCCGACGTGGCCGGTATCGGTTTCGACCATCACGACGACGTCGGCAATTTCGTTCACCGTCCTCAACGACGTCTTGAACGGTGTTTTCAGCGGAACGCGCAGCATCCCAAATCGGATCGATTCAATTTTCATGATCACCCAGCCATTATTCCAGTTTCTTTATGGCGTACATCGTTTCAAAAAATGTCTTTCCCGGGACCATCTCGGTCCGGTTGATCGCGGTGGCCGCCACCCCGTTCATGATGCCCTCGATGGGTTTTCCCCGCTCGTCCACCCAGCCCGAGCCCGACATGTGGTGGATCACCCAGGGTTCGCCCTCGTCGAAACCGAGGAAAATCATCACGTGCCCCGGTGCGTAGACGAGGTCGCCCGCCCGGGCCTGTCTCAGCGCCGCCATGCGTTCGTTTATACCATCGCTTTCCGGGATGCGGATGGTTTTGCCGATCGGGCTCGCGCCCTGCTGCCCCGAGTTGCGCGGCAACGCGATGCCCATGGTCCGGTATACGTCGAGAACCAGCCCGGTGCAGTCGCGGGCATTGTAGGAGTGCCCCCAGCCGTAACGTTCGCCGAGGAACTTGAAAGCCTGGCGTATGACGTTTCCCCGGGTGTAGTCGAGGTAGCCCTCGCGAACGTCCTGCCCCCGGCCGATCAGCACGGTGCGAAAACCCAGTTCGTTGTTTTCATCGCGCGCCGGGAAACGCACGGCGAAACTGGCGACCGGGTTCTGACCGTCGACGTGGGTCGGTACTTTTTCCGGCGGCAGCAACGGCAGCCGCACACCCATGTCGAGCTGCAGTTCCGAACTGTTCTCGTCGACGGGATTGTAGTTGGTAGCCGCGCGGGCGCCGGTCACGACCAGGAACGGCCGCGCCGACGCGTAATCCATGACCGCCTGCCGCGGCCCGGTGACCAGGCGGATTTTGCGAATCCAGGCGTGGTAGTTGTACGAGCGCACGAAAACCCACTCGCCGTCCACGCTCTCGTGCAAAACGGCGACCAGTTCGCCCGGGAAAAGTGCATTTTCCTGGAAACGGTCGAGGTCGCGGGTTTCTTCCGACCGGATCACGAAGTCGCGCGTCGGCCAGCTGCGCATGTTGGTCCGGTGAATGATCAGGCCGAATCGAACCGGCACGACATCCGCAATACGATCGATTCCGAGCTGGCTGCCGTATCGATCGTAATCGGCAGGCTCCAGCGCGCGCCGGGCAGGGTC
>JASFSI010000297.1:0-3241 GCA_050114495.1 Lysobacterales bacterium
GGAAAACCGGATTTTCCTGATTTTCTTTCCCGTGCCGATCAAGGCGAAATGGTTCGTGCTGATCTATGGCGGTATTGAACTGCTGCTCGGTTTTACACGGGCCATGCCGGGCATCGCGCATTTCGCACACCTGGGTGGCATGATTTTCGGACTTGCACTACTATATTTCTGGGGCTGGCGATTGGGTAGAACCTGGCATCGCTGACTCACAGGCCCGATCACCATGAAAAAAAAGGGAATCAAACCGGCCACTCTGGCCATCGCAATCGTTCTGCTTCTCGTCTTCCTGTCGGCAGCCTGGATCTGGCATTCCCGTCCCGGCTACGACTTGAGTCCGGGAAACCACGTGGTCGAACAGGCCTATCACGAAAACCGCTCCGGCATGATGGTGGAAGTATCCGGAAAAGTCGTGCGCGTCATCGAGACAGGGGAGAACGTAGGCTCGCAGCAGTGGTTCCAGATCGCAACGCCCAACGGCCTGCGCCTGATGGTGGCACACGACCATGGGCTCGACGAACCCATACCTCTCAAGCCGCGAGACGAGGTCACCGTGCGCGGTCAGTACGAATGGACCGAGACCGGCGGCACCTTGTGGAATACCGGGCGGGACCGCAGTCTGAGACGTCTGCACGGCTGGGTTCTGCTCGATGGCCGCAAGTACGATTGAACTTCCATCGGTTTCTTTCGCGGCATTGCAGGACTCGAACGGCAACACCGTTTGCAGATCGCGCTCAGCATATTTTCAGAAGGTGTGCTAATCTGATTACAGGGGTGGTGATTGGGGCATAATCTGGAACAGCTGCGAGCAGTAAGGCGGTAGACCACCATGAAAAAGAAGGGGAAACACTCGGTCGTTCTGACCGCGATCATTCTGTTTACCTCTGTATCGCTGATAGCGGGCTGGGCGTGGCATTCGATTCCCGGCTACAAAATGAGCCCGGGCAACCATATCGTCGAGCGCGCCTATTATGAAGAACAGTCCGGCATCATGGTCGAGGCGACGGGCGAAATCGTCCGCGTTCTGGGCCAAAACCAGGACGACGGTTCGATGCAGTGGTTCCAGATGCGCACACCCAGCGGTCAGCGCCTGCTGGTAGGACATGATCACGGCCTCGGTGAACGCATTCCACTCAATCCGCAGGACCGGGTGACGGTGCGCGGGCAATACGAATGGACAGAATCAGGCGGGACGATCCGGCAAACGGAGCGCGACAGAAGCCTGGCGCGCCAGCACGGCTGGATCGAACACGGCGGCCGCAAATACGACTGAGCCCCCGCGCACGGCAAAGGTCAGTTTTCAAGTACGAACGTCACCTTGAGTATCACGCGATATTCCGTGATGTGACCCTGTCCGTCACAAATCACTTTCTGACCCTCTATCCATGCTCCGCGGACGTTCTTCAGCGTCTTGGCGGCCCGCTTCATGCCCTGGCGGACCGCGTCGTCGAACGACTCGTTCGACGACGATATGATTTCAGTCACCCGTGCAACTGTCATGGTTATCTCCCGTTCCTTGAAAAACAGCAATACGGTTCAGTGATCCCCTGGAGGATCGTCACGTCCTCAACATTAAACGCCTTACCTCAGTAAAAACAAGTCATTCCCGAACGGGTCGCCGAGGTAAAAATACACACCCGTATCGCCACCGTCACTGTGACCAATGGCGAAGTAAACCGGGCCGAGCGGGGTTTCCGCGCCGACGAATAGGCTACCCGAGTACCGCAGGTCGTCGAGAGCGATCTCGTCCTCGGTCCTCCAGACGTTGCCGGCCTCCAGGGTGATGCCCGCGTAGGCCGGCACGAGCTGAAAATCATTCAGTCGGTAGTAGTAGGCCAGCGACGTCAGCGCCGCGTGCCGGCCTAGCAGCTGGTCGGGCGCCAGCCCGGACAGCCGTCCGAGCCCACCAAGACGATACCAGCGCTCAATGGGCGCCGCGTCGTCAAAACTGTAGCCCAGCTCATAACGCAACAGGCCCGTATTGCGACCCACCGAGAACACGAACGCACCCAGCGCGGACGCCTGCTGGTAGTCTGCACTGGCCCCGAGGCCTTCCGTCGCGTAGCGGTACTGAAGCCGGTGCTCCATACCCTTTGTGGGAAACCAGTTGCTGTCGAGGCTGTCGTGCAGGTATTGAAGCGACACTTCGCCGATATCGAATTTCTCTTGTCCCAGGCCAGGCAGGCCGGTCAACACACTGGCTTTCGTGTTGCCAGAGCGGTAGTCCACGCGCACACGGTCCGTCGTACTGAAATTGCGACCGATGCCGACACCGATTTCCCATCCTTTCAACTCGAGCTCGGCGATATTGTCACCCTCTTCCCAGTAGTCATAGCTTTCCCGGCTGATTACGGCAAACGGCTGGAAGTACCATTTGGCGCGCGCGTCTATGGGCTGGTAAAAATCGAATTCGAGTTCGTCTTCCCGGCCAACAGCCGCTCTGAGGAACAACTGCCCGCCGAGCGAATTCAGCGCGTTGCGTGTGTAACCCGTTTCAATCGTGAAATTCGAGCCGCCGCTGAAGTCACTGGTGAGCTCGATGCCGAACTGCAGGTAATTGGGACCCCACTCGCGCGGTGCCGCGCGGATAAGGACCCCGCTTTCGCCGGCCTCGTTGCGTACCAGGTCGTAGGTCACCGACCTGAACTGATCGAGACTGTAGATTTGGTCGAGGCTGACCGCCAGCGCATCCGTATCCAGCGGCTGCCCCAGGGTGACGCCGAGCCGCGAACGGATGATTTCGTCATTGAGTACGGAGCCGTTTTCGATTTCAACGAACTGAACGATATAGTCATTGACCTCGGGTGGGCCCGGTCTCTGGGCCGGCGCGACATGCACATTCGCCAGCACGGCGAGCCGGTCCTGGTGAGCGACCGCGGCCTCGTAGCCGCTGACCACGATCTCGGCAGCCGCATTGAAATTGGCTGAACTGAAATTTCCGAGATCCGGAACGATCAGCAGGTCCTTCTCGCCCAGCAAAGCGATCTGGGCCTCGGTCGTCCTTCGAGTCAGGAAATTGGTGAGCTGTTCGGTCACGCTCAGAACCGAGGTCATCTGCTTTTCCGTCAGCAACGGACTGGAGATGTCGACGGCAATGACGATATCGGCGCCCATTTCGCGCAGAACGCTGACCGGCAGGTTGTTCGACATGCCGCCATCGACCAGCAGGCGACCGTCGATCTTGACCGGCGCGAATACGCCGGGCACGGACATGCTGGCGCGAACGGCATCCGTCAGGCTTCCC
>JASFSI010000298.1:0-3212 GCA_050114495.1 Lysobacterales bacterium
CGGGTTGGCCTCGGACCAGATCAGCGCCGCCTGCGCGCCGACACCGATGGCGCCGACGGTGTGAGCGATGGTATTCAGCGTCAGGATCGCGGCCAGCGGACGGTCAACGTTGCGCTTGAAGTCCTGCAGCTGTTTTCCGGTGCGCGTGCCTTCACGCAGCTTCACTAGCGCGTAGCTGGGCGTGATGCTGAGCAGGGTCGCCTCCCACATCGAGCACAGGAACGAGACGACGATCGAAATCAGGAAAAATCCGATCAATAATGAAATCATAGGGCCGTTAATGAACCTTCTTTCTTCAACGACCGACAGTTTGAGGGTTGATGAAGCGCTTGACCAGTCGTTGCGTGAAATTATCCCCTCTTGAGCCGCGAGGCTTGGTTTAGAATGAGACGCACTGACATGCTTTGTGAAAATTTCATGGCCTGTTTCCCGGTACAAGCCGAGCGTCGGTCGCAGCCGCGATGAGCGTTGACTGGATCGCCATCGCGCTGGGCGACGTTGCCTGGATTACGCTCGCTTTCCTGATGGGGCTGGGGGCGCGCATGATCGGCCTACCGCCCCTGATCGGTTTTCTGGCCACGGGCTTCCTGATCGGAACGCAGGGCATCGTTACCGGTGAAGTTCTGCAAAAGCTGTCAGATCTCGGTATCACGCTGCTGTTGTTTTCGATCGGTCTGAAACTGGATCTGAAGTCATTGGCCAGGCCCCAGGTCTGGGGGGTTGCGTCCCTGCACATGGTGCTGGTAACGGTGCTTTTTGCCGCGCTGCTGATGGCTGCCGGTTTTTTCGGCCTGGTCATCGTTGGGGGACTGGAACCCCGGGCGGCGGCGCTGGTCGGGTTTGCGCTGAGTTTTTCGAGTACCGTTTTCGTCGTAAAGCTTCTTGAAGACCGCGGTGAAGTCAATTCGCTGCACGGCCGCATTTCCATCGGTGTGCTGATCGTCCAGGACATCGCCGCCGTACTGTTCCTGGCGGCCTCCACGGCGCGCCTGCCTTCGCTCTGGGCGGTGGTATTGATCATCGTGCTGTTCCTTTCACGGCGCCTGCTGTTCGCTTTCCTGGAGCGCGTCGGGCACGGCGAACTGCTCGTGCTTTACGGCATCATCCTCGCGCTGGGCGGGGCGGAGCTTTTTGAACTGGTCGGCCTGAAAGGCGACCTCGGAGCGCTGATCATCGGTACGCTGGTTGCAACCCACGCCCGGGCCGAAGAGCTCAACAAGATCATGACGGGTTTCAAGGACCTGTTCCTGCTTGGCTTTTTTCTGTCCATCGGTGTCGCTGGCGCACCAACCGTGTCTATGATTGCGATCGCGGCATTACTGACCCCGTTGCTTTTCATCAAGAGCGGTCTGTTTTTCCTGTTGTTTTCAAAATTCCGGCTGCGTGCCCGAACGTCCGTGCTGGCCAGCCGGAACCTGAGCCAGTACAGCGAGTTCGGGCTGATCGTCGTCGCGGTCTCGGTGGCCAACGGCTGGCTTGCCGGTGACTGGCTGATCGTCATGTCGTTGGTCGTTTCATTCTCATTCATACTCGCCGCGATCTTTATCCGGCCCGGAGACCGGATCTACTCCGGGCGGCGTGAATTCTGGCAGCGCTTCCAGGCGGCCGCCCTGATGTCGGATGAGCAGCCGATCGACGTCAGAGACGCCCGCGTGGTCATCGTTGGCATGGGCGGCGTGGGCAGTGGCGCGTACGATCACATGAACAGCCGTTACCCGGGCAAGGTCATCGGCGTGGAAATCGCGCCCGACGCCGTCGAAAAACAGAGAAAGGCGGGGCGCAAGGTGTTGCTCGGCGATCCCGCGGACTCTGATTTCTGGGATCGCGTGCAGTTGCCACGAGACGTGGAGATGATCATGTTGACCCTGCCCAGGGTGCAGACTTCCCTTGATGTTTTAAGGCACCTGCGTGATTCGAACTACAAAGGTCCGGTTGCCGCTGTAGCTCGTTATTCCGATGAAATTCCTCTGCTGGAAACGAGTGGAGCATCACTGGTATTCAACATCTACACCGAAGCCGGCACGGGTTTCGCAGAACATGTCATCGAATCGGCCGATTTATGCGCGGATCTTGAAGCCCGCGTGTAGGAATTTTGCGCGCCGGGTTTGTCGGCGGTCGACGAATGAGGGTGATCCGATTTAATATGAAACTGCACCGCGCAACGGCGGTGCCGGGGGAAATCAGTTTCTAGAGGGGGAAATAATGATTCGAGTCCTTGTCGTGGACGATCACGAACTCGTCCGCATCGGTTTGCGCCGTATCCTGGCGGATTATCCGGATATCCAGATTGCTGCAGAGGGCGGTGACGGTGAAACGGCGCTGCAGTTGAGTCGTAAATTGCGGCCCGATGTCGTGCTGCTCGACGTGACCCTGCCGGGCCTGTCCGGGTTTGAAATCACCCGCCGGCTGAAGCAGGCGAGCCCGGATATCGCCATCATCATATTGACGGTGCACGAGCAGGCGCCTTACCCGGAGCGTCTGCTCGAGGCCGGAGCGTCCGCGTACCTGACCAAGGGATGCCCGGCGGTCGAACTGGTGGAAGCCATTCGAACGGTTGCGCGCGGCGGTCGTCATATCGGGGCTGCGGTCGCTCAAAAGATGGCATTGCATGCACTGCCGGGCGGTCAAGCGTCCCCGTTCGACGGGCTTTCGGCGCGCGAGATGGAAGTGCTGCTGATGCTTACCGAGGGGCTCAAGGTGGCTGAGATCGCCGACACCATGAACCTCAGTCCAAAGACCGTGGCGACCTACAAGTACCGGATCTATGAAAAGCTGAATACGCGCAGCGACGTGCACATGACGCGCATGGCGATGCGGTATGGCCTGGTAGCCGCATAAAAAAGCCGCACCTTTGGGTGCGGCTTTTGTCTGTCACGCCCGGGCTAAAACGGGGCTCAGGAATCGCCTGACGTTTTGTCGTTGCTGTCGGCAGGCTTGAGGGTGTAAATGCCCTTGTCGTCCTTGACCACCTTGACTTCAGGTTTCCTGGGCTCAGCCGGCTTGGGCTGCTCCTGCGGCTTGGGCTGCTCCTGCGGCTTGGGCTGCTCCTGCGGCTTGGGCTGCTCCTGCGGCTTGGGCTGCTCCTGCGCTTTGGACTGTTCCTGCGGCTTGGACTGCTCAGCCGCCTGGGCGGTTTCGTGTTTCTTGACCGTTTGCCCCGGAACGACTGCAGGCGGTTTGCCGCCCTCGCGCTTTTCCATGCTTTTTTGCGC
>JASFSI010000299.1:0-3195 GCA_050114495.1 Lysobacterales bacterium
ACGACCGCGAACAGCAGGTTGATGTACAGCCAGCCGTCCGTCCAGTAGACCATGCCGGTTGCGGCGAACACCGTGTACTGGATGATCACGATCAGCAGCAGGCCGAGGGAATTGGCGACGCCACCCCGCAGCATGCTTTTCCATTCCGCCTCGCCTTCGAAGCGCATGGCGCCGTTGACGCGCAGCGAGTTCGACAGGAAGAAAATGAAAAAGATCGGGGCGTACATGGCCAGCAGCAAAAGCAGTTCCGGCCGGAACACGCGCACCCCCATGAACAGGAAGTTGTAGTCGACGTGCAGCAGGTAATACAACGTGAACACCGTCATGAAGTAGGCGGCGAACAGGATGAAGGCGAGGTAGAACGTTTTCAGCAGTTCTCCGCCGCTGACCCGGGCGCCCCACATCGCAGGCTCGACGCCGTGCTTGCGGCCGAAGAAGCGGTAGCTGCCGAAGAACAGCAGGTAGCCCAGCGTGCCGTTGAGCACCGCCCAGAGCATGACCGCGTTGTTCATGCGTTGCGGGAAGAACCAGGTCTGCTGCCGCGATGAGGCGTCCACGAACAGTTTTTGCGACAGTTCGGCCATCGGGATGTATGTAAAGCAGGCGATCAGCGCGCTGACCGCGAACACCGACCAGAACACGGCGGCGCCCTTGCCGCGTGGGCGGGGCAGGGCGGGCGGAAGCGGGTGCACCAGCGCCTGGAAGTAGGGGGTCTGCAGCAGGATACGGGACAGCGGAATCAGCGCCACCAGCGCCGCGATCATCGACACCATGCCGAGCAACTCCTTCCAGAACCAGATCTGGTCGGTGCTGGCCAGGCCGCTCTCGTGGCGAAATACCCGCTCGAAGTACTCGATCTGGTTGGCGGTTGCCTCGACCATGTAGGGCTGGAAGGGGTGCAGGATGCGTTCGTTGTGCACCACGCGCAGCGTGCGTGCATCGATGTCGCCGTAGTAGCGGTCGATCTCGACCTCGTCGATGGGGGGCAGGCCTTCGAGCGCCAGGCCGGAATTGACGGCCCGCAGCGCTTCGGGCGCCCGTCTCATGTCGCCGTTCTGCAGTTCGTTGCGGTAGGCGCCCTCGTCCCAGAAGGCGTAACTGACCCCCACGTTGGAACGCACGTTTTCCAGGATATCTTCCCGCAGGGTCAGCACGTAGCCCGAGATGAATATCGAGTGCAGCAGGGAAGGCTCGCCGCTTTCGATGGCCCGTTTTCCAAAATAATCGGCGCCGCGGATGGCCGCGTTGCCGCCGGCCGAGTGCCCGGTGCTGCCGATCCGGTTCTTGTCGATGTAATTCAGGTTTTCGCTGTTTGCCGCGTAGTCGACCACCGCGAACATCCCGTAGCCCTCGGTGGTCGCGGCCAGCCGGCTCATGGACGCGCTGGAGCGGCCCTGGGCATAAGGATCGATGGAAATGACGACGAAACCGCGGCGCGAGAGTTCGATCGCGATGTTGGCCAGCGCTTCGCGGGAGCGCTGGAAACCGGGCACGACGACGATCAGCGGCGCCTGGTTGTCCTTGTTGACATCACGCGGCTTGAACAGGTCGCCGGCCACCCACTGGCCGTTCTGCGTGGGTATGAGAACCTCGTTGACCCGCACCGCGCCGCCCGATGTCAGGACCAGCGATGCAAGAAAGCTGCAAACGACGACGGTCAGCAGCGTGAAGAACAAAAAGCGCGCGTCGTGTTTTTTTCTGATGGGAGTGTTCATTGGCCCAGTTTACCGTTTCGTATCCGCGCCGGGGCTGCCGACCAGTATAAAAAAGCCGGCCAGGCGGCCGGCTTTTATTCAAGTATCGAAAAATCAGGACTTCATTCAGGCCGAGCCGTAGGCGACACCGCCGCGGCCGCGGCCCTTGCGGGTACGCTGGCCCGGGCGGACCGTGAACAGCATGATCACCGCTCCGACCAGGCAGGAGACGCCTGCGATCAGGAAGGGGGTCATCCAGCCGATCGGTGATGTGCCGCCGGCAGCCGCGTCCTTGAACAGGCCGGCCAGCAGCGGGCCGACGATTCCGGCCACGCCGTATGCGCTGAACACCCAGCCGTAGTTGCGGCCGACTTCCTTGTTGCCGAACCAGTCGGCGGTCACGGCCGGGAACAGGGCGAAGATGCCGCCGTAATTGAAGCCGATCAGGCAGGCCGAGAGAACCAGGCCCGTGGTCAGGCCGGTGTAAATGAAGACGTGGTAGGTGGCCAGCATCGCGACGCCCTGCAGTGCGGACATGATGATGATGGCGTTTTTACGGCCGATGCGGTCGGAGATCATGCCCCACAGGATGCGGCCGAGACCGTTGAAAATCGCCAGCCAGGCGACGGCGGTCTCGGTCGTGATGCCGGCGTTTTCGACGCCATGGTAGGAGAGCGCGTCGATACCGAACAGCTTGATGCAGTAGATGACCATCAGGCCGGCAATCGCCGAGGACAGGAATACGGTCCAGATCGAGTAGAACTGCGGCGTTCTCAGCATCTGCGCGGGTGCAAAACTGACCCCGTCGCCGGAGGTGGCCGCGTTGGCCGGGTCCGGGTTCCAGCCGGCCGGGCGGTAGCCTTCGGGCGGGTTGATCATCACCACGCTGCCCAGCAGCACCAGGGCCGCGAAAATGAAGCCGTAAATTACGAATACGCTCTGTACCGGCGGCAGTCCGAAGACTTCCGCGTAGTTCAGCAGGCCGCCGAACCAGGAACCGGCGAGCTTGACCCAGATCGTCGCGCCGAAACCGAAACCGGCCACGGCGAGGCCCGTGATCATGCCTTTTTTGTCCGGGAACCACTTGACGCCCACCGCGATCGGCACGACGTAGCCGAGGCCGATACCGGCACCGGCGATCAGGCCGATGCAGATGAACTGGGCCCAGAAACTGGTGCCGAAGAAGCCGCCCAGCACGAAGCCGAGCCCCAGGAACAGGCCGCCCAGGATGGTCAGGCGCCGCGGACCGACCTTGGCCAGCATGCGGCCGGCCAGGATCATCACGGCCGCGAACGTCGCCAGGCCGGCGGAAAAGATCCAGGCGGTCTGGGTGGCGGTGAACTGGTAAATGCCGCTGGGGTCGGTCAGTATCCGGGTGAATACCGACCATGCATACAGGGCGCCGAGGGCCAGCTGAATCAGGATCGCGCCAACGACCACCAGCCAGCGATTGATTGGAGTATTAGTATTCATAATAATAAGCTTTAGCCTTTTAAAAATA
>JASFSI010000300.1:0-3182 GCA_050114495.1 Lysobacterales bacterium
TTGGCCTCGAGGATGGCGCAGGCACTGCCGTTGCGCCAGGTCAGGTGCAGGCGATCGGATTCCGTCTCACTGATTTCCAGGCGGCCGCAAAACGCCGGGTGGGTGTTGCGCAGCCGCAGCAGGCGGACCTGGTTCCTGACCACCTCGGATTGAAGACCGCTTTGCACATCGGCCAGGGACAGCGTGGTGCGGTTGATTTCCTTGTGGCCACCCGTGCCGCCGCGGTCGGCCGCCGCGTAGTCGTTGCGGCCGGCAAACAGGTCCAGGTACCAGACCTGCGGAATTCCAGGCGTGAACAGCTGGATGGCGCGCGCCAACAGCAGTTTCTGATCGTCCTCGCCCAGCGCGCTGTAATACGTCGCGTTGACCTGGTAGTAGGCGATTTTCCGGCCGTCGCTACCGTACAGGTTCTTGACCCGTCCGCCGCGCTCCATGATCTTGTCGATGACGTTTTCGATTTCCTCGTCGCTCAGCAGGCCCTCGCGGTATTCGCCCTTGACCTCCTTGCCCCGAAGATCGAGCACCGGGATACCGTCGTGGCAGCCCAGCATATTGACGGTCCGAATGTTCTTTTCATCCAGTTCCCTGATCCAGCGCAGCAGGGGTCCGTTCACTCCGCGGTCGAGCGCGTCGATCACCAGGCCCGGCAGGAAAAAGTCATACACAGGGAAGCCGTTGGCGGCTACTTCTTCGTGCAGCCCGCTGCCGTACTCGGCGTGGATTTCGGGGAGCAGGGTAAGCCCGTGTTTCGTGGCCAGTTCCCTGAGCCGCCCGAGGTATTCCCAGGTGCCCGGCTTGTTGAAAAAGTTTTGTTCGCCCACGGCCTTGTGCAGGTAGGCGAAGGCGTCCAGGCGCACCAGCCTGGCGCCGTAAGCGGCCAGCTTGCCGAGCGTTTCATCATAAAACGCCCAGACCTTTTCAGACTGTGCGTTGAGGTCCATCTGGCCGAGGTACTGGCGTTTCTGTTCCACCAGGGAAACGATGGCTTCGCGGTGCTCGCCAAGCTCGCAGGCACGAAAGTCTTGCAGGTTTGCGATGGCGGTGTTGACGCGCAGCATCAGCCGCTCGGCCCGTTCCGGCTCGAGGCCGTCGATACCGGCCAGGTCATCCGCCGTCAGCGGCTGGTAGTTTACTTCCTGATAAAAGGTATTCCAGTACGGCCGCTCCGATCCGTCCGGAAAGCGCACTTTCAGGATCGGCAGTTCGGGTTTGCGCATGAACAGCCGGTCCAGGTATTCCTGTTTCGGAATAATGTAGCCCTCGGGGCCCATCTCGCCCGCGCCGGCCCAGAACGTGTTCCAGTCGATGAAAAAGTCCCGGTATTCGGACGCATCGCCGTTCTGAACCATGTGCTGGAACTGCGGTGATGCAACGGACAGGTGATTCAGCACCAGGTCGAACTTGAAGCCGATTTGCAGGGCGGCTGCGTTCTGCAGATCGCTTGCGTCGGCCAGTTCCTCGTTCAGGTCGTAATCGATAACGGAAAAACCCCGGTCGAGGTCGCTGTGAAAAAAGGTCGGCAGCACGTAGAACAGGGAGAACGCGCCCTTCATCGCAGGATCGCCCAGCAGGCGCAGGGAATCCGCCAGCGTGCAACCGATGCTTTCCGGGTAGGCGTTGAACATCACGCCGTTGAGCCGTGGTTGGGCGGCGTTCGTGTTTTCGGGAGTCATTTTTTCTTCACTGTTATCGGTTCGTGCCGGGTGATGCCGTGTCATTACCGCGGAAAATCCTCGGGTTCCAGCTGGTTCATTCGCAAAATTGGTCTGTATTCTATATAAAAATCCGCATCATTTTTTTTGCAGGGGGTTCTTCGGACAGCTGTTGCTGCCGCGGTCGAGGCGGGTTCAGCGTCAGATGCTGATGTGCGTCCACTTGCGGCCGGCCCATTGCGTCGCGCAATTGACGGCCTGGCCGGCCCGGTAAATGCTGTTCAGGATCCAGACGCCAATCAGTCCGAATCCCAGGACAGGCCCCACCACGAACGCCAGGGGCAGGAAAAACGCCCATTGCCAGACCACGCTGATCCACATGCTGCGGCGCGTGTCCCCGGCACCGATCAGGGCGTTCATCAGCACCATGCCGGCCGTATCGAAGGCGATGACAGAGGCCCACAGGATCATGGGCAGATGCGCGAGCTGGCGCGTTTCCGGGTTGGTCAGGAAGACGCCCAGCAGCGGTTCAGCCAGCGGGATCAGCAGCAGGCTCAGTGCGATGCCGTAAATGAACGTCATCGCCGCGCAGTTCCAGCCCCAGCGCTCGGCGTCTTCGATGTCATCGCGTCCCAGCGCGTTGCCCACCAGCGTGGTGGCGGCCAGCGCGACACCGAAGGCCGGCAGGATAGCGGTGATATGGAACGTCATCAGCACGTTGACCGCGGCCACCTCGGCCGTGCCGATCTGGCCGACGATCCACACCAGGGTGACCAGTCCCGCCGAGAAAAACAGCTGCTGCATGCTGCTGGGCAGGGACAGCCGGAACTGCTGCCACAGCGTGCTGCGTGATGGCACGCCATGCAGAAAGCCCTTGTCCATGGCGTGGCGGAATGCGAAGAAGAAGTAGAGCGCAGTGCCGATGTAAAGTGAAATCGAGGTCGCCAGCCCGGCGCCGAAAACACCCAGTTCGGGCGCGCCGAGGTTGCCGAAGATCAGCACCCAGTTCAGGAAAATGTTGATGGCGTGCATGATCAGCAGCGTGCGCAGGTACACGCCGGTCATGTGGATGGCGCTCCAGTAGCCGCGGAAGGAGAAGTTCATGCCCACGGCCACCATGCTGGCGATGCGCACCTGCAGGTAAGGCGTGCCGAGTTCGCGCACCGCGGGGTCGTCGGTCAGGAAGTTGAATGCCCACGGTGTCGCCGCGATGAGAAACCCGCAGAGCGGAATGCCGATGAGCAGGGCCAGGATCAATCCGCCGTTCAGGGGAATTGCCGTCTCCGCATGACGCCCCTCGCCGAGACGACGGGCGGCCAGCGCCTGCACGCCGGCGGAAAGCCCGATGATGAAGGAGATTGCCAGGTAGTTGGTGAAGCTGCCGATACCGGTGGCGGCCAGGGCCGCGTCGCCCAGGCGGCCGACCATGCCGATGTCCACCAGGTTGAGAATATTCTGCGACATCATGCCGCCCGTGATGGGCAGGGCGATACCCCAGACCCATTTGCGCCGCTCACGATCGGGGAACAT
>JASFSI010000301.1:0-3181 GCA_050114495.1 Lysobacterales bacterium
ATCGAACTGCATGCCCTCGACCACGTCCAGTTCGTTGGACAGGCCCTGGGCGTCTTCGACCGTGATGACGCCTTCCTTGCCCACTTTTTCCATGGCCTCAGCGATGATGTTGCCGACCTCGGTGTCGGAGTTGGCCGAGATGGAACCGACCTGCGCGATCGCTTCGGTGGTGGAGCAGGGAGTAGACTGGCTTTTCAGCGCAGCGACAGCCTCGATCACGGCCTTGTCGATGCCGCGCTTGAGGTCCATCGGGTTCATGCCGGCGGCGACGGCTTTCATGCCCTCGCGCAGCATGGCCTGGGCCAGCACCGTAGCGGTGGTCGTGCCGTCACCGGCGACGTCAGAAGTCTTGGAAGCGACTTCCTTGACCATCTGCGCACCCATGTTTTCGAACTTGTTCTCGAGCTCGATTTCCTTGGCCACGGACACGCCGTCCTTGGTCACGGTCGGGGCACCGAAGGCCTTGTCGAGAACCACGTTGCGGCCTTTCGGGCCCAGCGTCACCTTGACCGCGTCGGCCAGGATGTTGACGCCCTTGATCATCTTGCTGCGAGCGTCTTCGCCAAAACGTACGTCTTTTGCACTCATTTTCGTTACTCCAATTCAGTATTCGTATGGCTGGATGTTCAGCCTTCGATGATGGCCATGATGTCGTCTTCACGCATCACGAGAAGGTCTTCACCGTCAACCTTGACCTCGGTACCGGCGTACTTGCCGAACAGCACCTTGTCGCCGGCCTTGACGTCCAGCGCGCGCTGCTCACCGCTGTCGCTGATCTTGCCGTTGCCCACAGCCAGCACTTCGCCGCGAATGGGCTTTTCAGCCGCGTTGTCAGGGATCACGATCCCGCCCGCGGTCAGTTTTTCTTCCTCGACGCGCTTTACGATCACGCGGTCATGCAAAGGACGAAGTTTCATTTCAGAATCTCCTAAATAGATGTCGTCTGTAATTTCCCGCGACGGCCGGCGCCCGCCGTACCGCCCTGTTAGAAAGTCTGCGCGTGGTGTAACAACACCGTCGCAGCCTGTCTCGGCATTTGGGGGTGTTGGATTTTCATTTCAAGGCCGGAACGGGAATCCGGCCGGAATTGTTCGGTGGCATGGAGTCCCGGCGAAATGAGCCGGGACCCGCAGCGCTTCATTTTCAGGGCCGATCGGTCGCGAATAACGCCTCGCGGGCGAGGGCCGGCGGAATGGCGCCGATTTCCAGCAGGCGATCGTAAAGCTGGCTGGGCGGATTGGGTGCACCGTGCCGCTTGATGTACTCGGCGCGGATGGCTTCCATTTCCTGCATGCCGATCAGGTAGCCGAGCACGTAGGTCGGTTCGCGAATGTACATGCCGACTTCCAGCTCCGCCGCGTAGGCGTCGAAGCGCACGCGGTCGACGAGAAATGCCACCGCTTCGTCAAAAGACATCTTGCCGGTGTGCAGCCCGGAATCGAGGATCACCCGCGCCGCCCGCCAGAGCCGATTGCGCAGCACGGTGAGGCGAACGGCATCGCCCTGCAGGAACCCCAGTTCGAACATCAGTTCCTCGGTAAACAGGCCCCAGCCCTCGGTGAAAATGGATTCGCTGACCACGCGGCGCAGCAGGTTCGGATTTTCCTTCAGCTTGATGCCGTGGGCGTGGTGGCCCGGGTAGGCCTCGTGCACGGCGATGACCGGAATCCAGGCGTTGTGGTGCGAGCGCAGCCGCTGCTCTTTCTGCTCCGCTGTCATCCAGTCCTCGACCGGGGTCAGGAACAGGCGGCCTTCGAGACCGTCGTCAAACGGGTCGACCATCTCGAACGTGCCGAAAGGGCTGGAGCGCCGCATGGCCGGCGGCGTATCCAGGGTAATGACGTGCTCGCCGTCGGGCAGGGTGAGGATGCCGTTCTGCCTGACGAATTCCTGTGCCCGGTCCATCTGTTCCTGGTAGGCCTGCTTGAGTCCGTCGGCGGGCGGATGGTCGTCTTTGAGGGTCTCGTATACCTCGGTCCAGTGCTTGCCGGGCTGCATCCGGGCGGCGACCGCGATGGCCTGGGCCTCGGTTTCTTCAAAGGCGCTCATGCCGCGGCGGTAAATGCTGTCGGCGTCGTCTTCCATGTGCCAGCGTTCGCGCAGGACAAAATCGTAGGTTTCGCGTCCCAGCATCCAACTGCCGTCGGAACGGGGCAGAAGATCGTTTTCCAGGAAAGCCAGCCATGCGGCCAGCGCATCACGCGCCTCGATGGCGTTTTCCCGACCCTCTTCCGGCATCTTCTCCAGGGCTGCCTGCATCGACTCCAGGCTGTTGCGGGCTTGAAAGACGGCAGCCTGGGTGAAGCGTTCCGGTGGTCGTTTCAGGTTGGTCCGACCCTGCGCCAAACGCTTGGGCAGCGCAGCAAGCAGTTCATTCAATTGATCCTGCCGCGCGGCGCTGCCTCCCTCGAGCAGGTCGCCGAGCCGCGCTCCGGGCAGGTAGATGCGGGGGTCGTTCTCCCATCGCCGCAGGGCATTCGCCATTCGAATATCGGATCGCAGCAGGCCGATCAGCAGGCGCCAGTCGATGTCCTCTTCCAGTGAAAAGCCCTCGGGGTCGATGGACTCCAGCACCGCAAGCTGCTTCTTTTTGGCATCGATCTCGGCCAGGAACGTTTCCGCAGACCAGTCATTTCGGCTGGCGCGTCCTTCACCGCCGCGGTGGCTTTGCACGTAGTCGCCGGAAACCTGTTGAAGTACTTCACGGTTCGACAGGGTATCGGCCTGGATTGACTGTGAAACGAAAAAAAGAGGCAGGAGGAAAAAACCGGTCACGATGCGCATGGGCGTTGCCTTTCTGATGGATAGCACGAAATAAACCACGAATGAGGTGATTTCGGCAAGCACCGGGTTCCTGCCCATTGCAGGACCCGCTTGCTGCCGCTTTTTCCGGCCTTTGAGGGCTGGCGCGAAAATCTAGCCTGCCGTCGGGTCATTCCGCCCCAGTTGGTCGTGGCTGGAGACCCAGTCCAGCGACGCGATCGCAGAGGCCAGCGATATTTCTCCGGCCAGCACGGTGCCGGCCACGATCTCGGCGAATTTGTATACTTTTCCGACGCCGTAGCAGTCCATGGCCTGCAGGCATTCACGCTGCGTGGGCAGGCCGGTGCCGCCGCCGCAGGTCGCCACGATCAGCGAGGGCAGCGTAATCGATAGATACAGGTCTTTTTCGCGTGTCAGT
>JASFSI010000302.1:0-3180 GCA_050114495.1 Lysobacterales bacterium
CCGGAAGAAGAAAACCCGGATTTCGACCTGGACGACATCAAGTAATTTTTCAGTCGATTCACGGTCGCCTGGCGCCGCTGGTTCGAGCTTAATTCAGTGAAATCTAATCTAAGCTAAGGTATAGTCAACAACCGCTGATTCAGGACGGTAAGGTAGTTCACGTGGCCGGTAAAACAGAAGATTCCAAGACCCTCTACCGCAAGGCGCCCAAGATCTACCCGCGCCAGGTCAAGGGCCGCTTCGCACGCCTTCGAGCGCTCGCCGTATGGCTTTTGCTGGGCCTGTTTTACGTGTTGCCGTGGATCGAAGTGGGGGGCAGGCAGTCGGTGCTGTTCGACCTGCCGGCGCGCAAGTTCTACATCTTCGGAATGACCCTGTGGCCGCAGGATTTCGTTTACCTGGCCCTGCTGTTGATTACCGCGGGCCTTTCGCTCTTTTTCTTCACGGCGCTTGCGGGCCGGCTGTGGTGCGGCTACGCCTGTCCGCAGACGGTCTGGACGGAAGTGTTCATCTGGATCGAACGCCTGGTCGAGGGTGACCGTCCGAAACAGATGAAGCTCGACAAGTCGCCCTGGAACGCGGAAAAAATCGCGCGAAAAGGCACCAAGCAGTTCCTGTGGATCGTCTTCGCGGCCTGGACCGGTTTTACCTTTGTCGGCTTCTTCAGCCCGATCCGGGAACTCGCGCAAGGCGTGATGACCTTCTCGCTGGGTCCCTGGGAAACGTTCTGGTCGATTTTCTACAGTGCTGCGACCTACGGGAACGCGGGGTTCCTGCGCGAGCAGATCTGCAAGTACATGTGTCCATACGCCCGTTTCCAGAGCGCGATGTTCGACAAGGACACCCTGATCATTTCCTACGATGAGCAGCGCGGCGAACCGCGCGGCGGCCGGCGCAAGAAGGACGACGTTGCGTCGAAAGGACTGGGTGACTGCATCAACTGCACCCTGTGCGTGCAGGTCTGCCCGACCGGCATCGACATTCGTGACGGTCTGCAGTACGAGTGCATCGCCTGCGCGGCCTGCATCGATGTCTGTGACCAGGTCATGGACAAAATGGGCTACGACCGCGGGCTGGTGCGCTACACGACGGAAAACGCCGTGAAGAAGGGTGAGAAGCACGTGGTGCGTCCGCGCATCATGGTTTACGGTGCGTTGCTGCTGGCGATCCTCAGCGGAACCGTCTGGTCAATGACCAACCGGGTGCCGTTGCGTGCGGACCTGATCCGCGACCGGAATGCGCTTTACCGCGAATTGCCGGGCGGCATGGTCGAGAACGTTTACACGCTCAAGATCACCAACATGGCGAACGCAGCGCAGAGCTACGAACTGGTGGCCCTGGATAACGATCAGGTAGAGATCGACCTGGGTGAGCCGCTCGAGCTTGGCGCCGAGGAAGTCGATGCCATCACCATCAGGCTGCGCCTGCCGAAAACCGCCGGCAAGGGCGTGCAAAACATCGACCTGGAACTCAGGTCCGTTGACAACGAAGAAATCCGAACGGACGTCGAGGCGAAATTCATGATGCCCCTCGGAATCGGGAATCGATGAATATGAAGAGAACCAGAACCGACACCAAGCCCTGGTACCGTGAGCCCTGGCCGTGGGTCGCGATCGCGATACCGGGTGCCGCTGTCATCATGGGCATCGTGACGCTGTTTATCGCGATCTCGAACCCGGATCCGCTGGTCGTCGACGAATCCACTTACAAGCAAATCCGCTCCGAACTGAAGGCACAGGAAGAACCGGCCAGCCAGGTCACAGAGGGCGAACGCGAAGATGGAGCGGACTGAGAGTTCCTGTTTCCACTGCGGCGAACCCATTCCGGACGGAACCAACCTCAGTGTGACGGTCGACGGGGCTGAACGCCCGGTCTGCTGTGCCGGCTGCCAGGCGGTCGCACAGCTGATTTTCGGCACCGGCCTGGGGCGTTACTACCAGTTCCGCCAGGAACTGGGGCGACAGGCGCAGGAAGACGTCGAGGCCGAGATCGAAGCCTGGAAGGGCTGCGATGAACGCGAATCCCTGTGGGGCGCCGAGCTTCCCGATGAACGTCGCGAACTGCTCCTGCAGACCGAGGGAATCCGTTGTGCGGCCTGCGCCTGGCTGATTCGCAGCCACATGGAAAAACGGCCCGGGGTGCACGCCGTGCAGGTCGATACCGCCACCGGCTACACGCGCATCGTGTGGAGTCCTTCCGAAAGCCGTCTGAGCAGCATGGCTGCCGCGCTGATGGAACTGGGCTACAAGCCGCACTTGCCGCTGGCCAGCCGGGAAGAGCAGGGCAGGCAGGACGAAAAGCGGAACTCCATGAAACGGCTGGGCGTGGCCGGCCTCGGCATGATGCAGGTGATGATGTACGCCGTCGGCCTGTACGCGGGGGATTACTTCGGCATTGCCGAGGCGGAACGCAGTTTCCTGGAGTGGGTCAGCCTGCTGGTCACCCTTCCCGTGATGCTGTATTCCGGCCGTATCTTTTTTGAAGGGGCCTGGCGCAGCATTCGCGCCCGCAGGCCGGGCATGGACGTACCGGTCGCACTGGCCATCATCCTGGCTTTTACCGCGAGCTGCTACAACTTCTTTCGCGGCGCCGGCGAGGTGTGGTTCGACTCGGTGGTGATGTTCATCTTTTTTCTCTCGCTCGGGCGCCATATCGAGATGGTGCTCCGTCATCGCAACCTGCAGGCCGGCGCTGCGCTGGCGCGCCTGCTGCCGGAATGGGCGGAACGGATCGTGGACGGCGCCCGTGAGACCATTCCAGCGACCGATCTTGCCGAGGGTGACCTGATTCGCGTGAAGATGGGAGAAGCGTTCCCGGCCGACGGCGTGATTCGCAGCGGAGCAACCGAGGTCGACGAGGCGCTGCTGACCGGCGAATCGAACGCCATCGCGCGCGGCGCGGGCGACGAGGTGATCGCCGGCACCATCAACCTGTCCCAGCCCGTTGAAATCGAGGTCACGGCGGCCGGCCAGGAAACCACGGTTTCGTCGCTGGGACGCCTGCTGCTGCTTGCCCAGTCGAAGCGCGGTGAAAGCGATGACGGCCTGCCGCAATGGCTGGTCCCGGCATTCATCATGGTCGTTCTGACGATCGCCTCGGGCACCTGGTTTTTCTGGCACGCGGTCGAGCCCTTGAAGGCGTTTCCGGCAATGCTTTCCGTGCTGGTCGCCAGTTGCCCCT
>JASFSI010000303.1:0-3159 GCA_050114495.1 Lysobacterales bacterium
CGCGGCATTAATGCGTTTTAGAGTGGAACCGTTGGCTATTCCACAAGACGTTGAATGGTATAGAATACGCATCCCGCCATGCCGTGCCGGTATAGCTCAGTTGGTAGAGCAACTGATTTGTAATCAGTAGGTCCCGAGTTCGAATCTTGGTGCCGGCACCATTATCTTTTTCCACTCCATCGGTGAATTTCGTGCTTTGTTGGTTCGAAGGCAATTCGAACGAGCAGAGTTCGACCCATTCGCCGGGAGCGAATGGGAACGTGCGAGCGCAGCGAGTGCGGCCCGCAGGGCGCGGGGCAGGACGCCCCGCGTAATCTTGGTGCCGGCACCATTCTTTCTTTTCACTCCGTCAGTTGATTCTGTGAGTCGTTGAATCGAAGGCAATTTGAACGAGCAGCGTTCAGCGCAGAAAACCGGGATCAATCGCCCGGCGATAGTTCCTTGTTACGCCGCGCCGACACCAGGTTGAGCAGATCCTCGGTGACCAGGTAGAGGCAGGGGACGAGCACCAGCGTGATCGACGTCGCGAAGATGATGCCGAAGCCAAGCGAAATCGCCATCGGGATCAGGTGGTAGGCCTGGCGGGACGTTTCCAGGATGATCGGCGTCAGGCCGCCGAAGGTGGTCAGCGTGGTCAGCACGATCGGCCGGAAGCGGCGCAGCCCGGCTTCATGGATCGCGTCATATACGCTCATGGTTTCCCGGTTGCGGTTGGCGTGGTGGACGAGGATCAGCGCTCCGTTGACCACCACGCCCGATACCGCGACCACACCCATCATGCTGACGAGCGACAGGTCGTAACCCAGGATGATGTGTCCAAGCACCGCCCCGACGATGCCGAAGGGGATCGCCATCATCACGATCAACGGCTGTATGTAGCTGCCGAAGGCGATGGCCAGCAGCGCATAGACCACACCCATCGCCAGCGCGAACCCGCCCCACAGCGTGGCGGTCGATTCGCGCATCTCGGCCTGGCTGCCCTCGAAACTCCAGGTAATGCCGGGAAAATCGGTGCGCAGCTGCGGCAGCACTTCTTCCCGCACCACCCGCAGCACCCGGTTGGCCGCGCTCTTGGGTTCGACCTTGGCGCTGACCGTGATCACGCGGCGTCCGTCGCGCCGTTCGATGGAGCGGAACGCCTCATCCTGCACGACCTCGACGACCGAAAGCAGTGGTACTTCCGCCCCGTTCGGGGTGCGAATGATGAAATCGTCGAGGTAGCGGATGTCTTCGCGCTCTTCTTCCGGCAGCTTGACGCGCACTTCCACCTCGTTGGTGCCGCGCAGGTGCCGCAGCGCGATGGCGCCGAAAAAGGCGTCGCGAACCTGGCGGCCGACCATTTCCGGCGTCAGGCCGAGCGCACGGCCCTCGGGCTGCAGCTTGAAGCTGAGCTGGGATTTGCCGGCATCGTAGTTATCGTTGACGTCGCGGGTGGCCTCGAAGGCGTCCATGCGCTCGAACAGGACGGCGCTCGCGCGCGCCAGCATGTCGATGTCCGCGTGGCTCAGGTCGATGTTGATGTCGGGCCGGTAGCCTCCCGGGCCGCGTTCGGCCTCGAAGGTGATTTGGTCCACGCCTTCGATGTCACCGATCTCCTCGCGCCACAGCTCGATCACTTCCCGCGTCGTCATGTCCCGCTCGTCCGGCGGCTTCATGACGATTTCGACATCGATGAAGCTTTGCCCGCGCACGTTGGTCTTGATGCCCTCTGCCGCGCGGTAGAGGTCGTGCTTTTCAAACATGCGGTGCGTGGCCTCGGTTACCTTCATGGCCACGGCGGCGGACTGGTCGTGCGTGGTTCCTACTGGCAGGCGCACGCCCGCCTCGATTTCATCGGCCGCCATTTCCGGCATCAGGATCATGCCCATGTGATCGCTCAGCGCGTAACCGGCCGTCACGACGAGCAGGGTCAGCGACGCCGTGAGCGTGACGTAACGGTGACGCAGGCAGAGGTCGAGAAACGGGCGGTAACGGGTATTGATCCAGTCACTGGACGCGCGCGCCACTCGGCGCTGCCAGTGGTGCAATTCCTGTCCGGGCGCCGATTTGCTGCGCTTTCCGATGTGCCCGAGATGGGCCGGCAGGATAAACAGCGCCTCCGCCAGTGAAAACAGCAGCACCACGATCACCACGGCCGGCAGCGGCCACCAGTAGTTGCCGGTGACACCCGGCAGGAACAGCACCGGCATGAAGGCGACGATGTTGGTCAGGATGCTGAACGTAACGGGGCGTGCGACTTCCTGGGCACCGACAATGGCAGCGCTCATGCGGTCAAGGCCCCGTTCGTGGTGTTCGTACACGTTCTCACCGACCACGATCGCATCGTCAACGACGATACCGAGCGCCACCAGGAAACCGAACATCGAGATCATGTTGATGCTGATATCCAGCGCCGGAAGCAGCGTGAAAGAACCGATGAACGAAATCGCCATGCCCATCATGATCCAGAAGGACAAGCGGTATTCGAGGAAGATACTGAGGATCAGCACGATGATGATCACGGCCAGCACGCCATTCTTCACCAGCAAATACAGCCGGTCGCTGAAGTCCTCGGCACGGTTGCTGTCGATGCGATACTGGATGCCGTCGGGCAGGCTCATGTCCAGGTCGCGCAGCACCGTTTCAACCGCCTTCGCGATGTCCAGCGGTGACTGCTCACCGATGCGGTACACCTCCAGTTCGACCGACGGCTGGCGGTTGAACTGCGAGTGAAAACCTTCTTCCTCGAATCCGTCCGTGATGGTCGCGATATCGCCCAGGGTCAGGGGTGCGCCGCTGTCCGAGCTGACCACCACGATATCGGCCAGTTGCCGGCCCCACAATTTGCGCTCGTTGATGCGCAGAAGGATTTCACCGCCGCTGGTGTCGATCGAGCCGGCCGCGACGTCGCGGCTGGACTGCTCGATGATACGCGCGACTTCGCCCAGCGTCAGGCCGTATTCGCGCAGGGTGGCCAGAGGGATTTCAACGTGGGTGACGTAGCTCGGAACGTTGTTCAGTTCCACGCGCGTGATTTCCGGCTGGTTGAGCAGTTGGTCGCGAACGCGCTCGGCCAGCTGGCGCAGGGTCCAGATATCGGCGTCGCCATAAAGCCCGATGCTCATCACGTCGCGCAGGCGCGCCTGCAACCGAACCTCGGGGCGCTCGGCGTCATCCGGG
>JASFSI010000304.1:0-3151 GCA_050114495.1 Lysobacterales bacterium
GCTTGCGAAAATGCCGATGGCGATCACCAACTCCAGCAGGGTGAACCCCCGTATCCGTGCCTTGCCGTTCCAGCCCATGCTCCTGCCTCTCCCGCATTTCCTCACATACCTGTTGGTTCATGTTGCAATGGTTTCGTGGAGCAGGTCAGTGGCAAGAGGCGGAAACGGGTGTAAGAAATCCGGCGCGGTGAGTGAAGGAAATCAAGCGACTATTGTGAATACAGGGCGTTTTGCATATACTGGCCGCCCTTCGAAATGTGCCGGCATAGCTCAGCTGGTAGAGCAACGCATTCGTAATGCGTAGGTCGGGTGTTCGAGTCACCCTGCCGGCACCATTTTTCTTTCCCCGCCTGCCGATGCGGACTCGAGTTCCATGAAAAAGGCGCCGCCCCGGCTTGTGCCGGAACGACGCCTTTGGCAGGGCGCGGGTACCCTGGAAAATCAGTCCATGAAGGTGACCTTGCCGGTTGCCACGTCGTACATGGCGCCGACGACCATCAGGCGGCCCTTGTCGACCAGTTCACGAAGCACGAGGCTGCGGTCGAGGATGTTGTCCACCGTCATTTTCACGTTTTGATGGGCAACGGCGTCCACGAAGGCCTTGTTCTTGGAGTTGCGCTCACCCGGGATACCGCTGACGGCCTCGACTGCCGGGCGGATGTTGGCCAGTGTCGCCGTCAGGTTGCCCAGCTTGACATCGTCGCAGGCGCCCTTGACCGCACCGCACTCGGTGTGACCCAGCACGACGATGACCTTGGAACCGGCGACCGCGGCGGCAAACTCCATGCTGCCCAGCAGTTCTTCGTCGACGAAGTTGCCGGCCACGCGCGGTGAAAAGATATCGCCCAGGCCCTGGTCAAAGACCAGTTCCGGCGGCACACGGGAATCGATGCAGCTGAGCACCACGGAATGCGGGAACTGTCCGGAAGCGGTGGCCGCTACCTGGGCGGGCAGGTCGCGGTTGATCATTTCACCGGAGAGAAAACGCTCGTTGCCTTCTTTCAGGAGGTTCAACGCGTCACTCGGGGTCAGCGCCGACTGGCTGTCAGCGGTCTGGACGCCGGCATGGTCGTCAGCCAGAACCCAGGCGGGCAGAGCGACCGAGGCCGCGATAAGCAATGTAAAAATCAAACGTGTAAATCGGTTCATATTCAACTCCTTGAGGTTATAAAAATTCTGTGCCGGACCGCCGCTGCTGTGGTGGTCCGACGGCTTGGAATTGTAGTTCAGCCGGCTCCGGGATAGCGCCTCATTCCTCTCCGCCCAGGAAACCGAGAATCTGGAGCAGGCTGGCAAACAGGTTGTAAATCGAGACGAACAGCGTGACGGTGGCCATGATGTAGTTTGTCTCACCGCCCCGCACGATGGCCTGGGTCTGGAACATGATCAGGCCTGACATCAGCAGGATGAACATGGCCGAAACCGCGAGAGACAAGGCCGGCATGGACAGGAAATATGCCGCCAGCCCGAGCGCAAACGCGGTCAGGATGCCGATCATCAGGAAACTGCCGAATCGGCTCATGTCCGGGGCGGAATCACGCCGTGCGTACCAGCTGAGCCCAAGAAAGATAACCGCCGTGGCGCCCATTGCCGTCAAGACGATATCAGGTCCTCCGGGCAGGGACAGGTAAGCTCCGATGATCGGGCCGAGCGTGTAACCCATGAACCCGGTCAGGGCGAAGACGCTGACCAGTCCCCAGGCGCTGTTGCGCAGGCGGGACGTCAGGAACAGCAGGCCGAAGTACCCGGCCAGCGTGAGCATGATCCCGGGGTGCGGCAACCGAAGAGCCGCGCTGACCCCCGCAACCACGGCGCTGAAGGCCAATGTCATGGCCAGCAGGCGGTAGGTGTTGCGCAGTACGCTGCTCGACGCGCGGTCCAGGCTCGACGAACGAACCTCCGCGCTGCCGGGCAGCGTAGCGGCGATGGTTTTACTGCGTTCGTTTTGCATCACGGTTTCCTGTTGAGACCTATTAAAGGAAGGCGCATTTTAGACGTTTCTAATCGAAGGAATAGTCGATGTTATTAGATTTATGGATCGAAAAAACCGATGCTTTTGGCAGTAGATGCGGAGGCGCGTCGAAGTGCGCACCGGTTTTGTCGCGGAAGGGTCTCGATTCGGAAAATTTTGATGAAGATACCCAATAAAGCGATTTGTCCGAATGAATTTTTGCCCCATCTTTGCGCTTAGCAAACCAGGAGACAAACGTCATGGATATCAACAAGGTGGTTTCAGGCCTGTCACGCAGCGGCGTGCTGGGTGGACTGGCGGGCGGCGCGCTTAGCGGTGCCATCATGAGCAACAAAAAAGCCAGGAAAGGCGCCGGAACGCTGTTGAAGGCGGGTGGTATCGCGGCCCTGGGTGCCGTGGCCTGGCAGGCCTACAAAGGTTACAAGGGGCGTCCGGGGGCCGAAGCTGCCGAGGCAGCTTCCCGGCCCGCGGCCGAATCGTCCTGGGACGCGCTTTCCCGTGACCGGTTCGAGATCGATGCCGAGGACAGCAGTCCGCAGTCCACGTCCCTGCTGCTCGTGCAGGCCATGATCGCAGCGGCCGGTGCTGACGGGCACATGGACGGTGACGAGCGTCGCAAGATCATGGACCGGGTGGTGCAGCTCGATCTCGCCGCGGATGAGAAATCGATGGTATTCGATTCCCTGAACGCACCGCTTTCCATGAACGCGATCTGTGACCGGGTGGATTCGCAGGAACTGGCTGTAGAGGTCTACCTGGCATCGCTGATGGTGGTGGACCGTTCACGCAGCGAGGCGGCCCTGTACCTCGATGCGCTCGCTTACCGCCTGGGTTTGCCTGAAAAGCTGGTGGCGGCGCTGATCGCCGAGGCCGAAAGCCAGGCGCAGCAAGCGGCGGCTTGATGCTGTGAACGTGCTGCCGTTCGTGCCCCATCCTTGCGGGCAAAGCGTGTAGAATCCGTGCTTGATGTCAACGCGAGGCCACGGAATGCCCAGCATGTGGGATGAGCGCTACAGCCAGCCGGGTTATGCCTTCGGCACGCAGCCCAACGAGTTTCTGCAGGACCATTTTTCCCGTATTCCGCCGGGCGGCCGGGTGCTGTGCCTGGGGGAAGGCGAGGGCAGGAACGGGGTGTTCCTGGCTGAACAGGGTTACGAGGTGACGGGTGTCGACCTTTCC
>JASFSI010000305.1:0-3136 GCA_050114495.1 Lysobacterales bacterium
AGACCCGGAACTGGCGGATTGGGTCATGACCCTGCGCGTCGCCATACGCATCAACGATACGCTGTTCGTCCATGGTGGAATCAGCGCGGAGTATTGCGCCAACACGCTCGAGTCGCTCACCGAGGCGGCGGTCGAGAAGCTGGCGGATTACGACCGCAACGACGCCGGAATCCTGGAAGACCCGAAAGGACCGTTCTGGTACCGGGGCCTTTCCGGCGGTAAACCGCGTGCCCTGCCGGAGACCGTGGCGGCCATACTCGAGCAGCAGGAAATCTCCCGCATCGTGGTGGGTCACTCGCCTACGCCGGGCGTGGTCTGGCCGGAGTTCGACGGCCGCGTCGTGGTCATCGACACGGGCATTTCAGGATACTACGGCGGCTATCCCGCCTACCTTGAAATCACGCCGTCATCCGTCCTGGCCGGCTATCCCGAGGGTGAATTACCCCTGCCTGCGAACGATGGGGACCGTGTTGCCTACCTCGAGGAACTGATCCGGATGCAGCCGGACAACAAGAAACTGAAACAACGCCTCGAGCGACTGCAAAAGGGGCCGGAACCGGTCGCGGAAGAAGCCGGCGCCGAAGAGTCGCCGGAGCCGGCGCTTATTTGCGGCAGTTCCTGACGATCAGCCGGTCGAAGTCTTTTTCGTCTTCGAGGATATCGAAGTACTTGTCCAGGTATTTCGCGGCTTTTTTGCGCGAGCGGTCGCTGAGCCGTTCGTCGCTGTCCAGCACGGCGAGGATATCCGTTTTCCTGTCGAGCGCTTTGCGGCGCGCGTTCTCCAGTTCGCCGTTGTGCGCGCAGTAACCGCGGTAGACCCTTTGCGTGACCGAGCGGATACCCAGGTTGTCCGGGGGCTCGGCGTAGGGCGGGTTCACCAGCCCGGATGAATCGAAATCGTAAGGAACCGGCTGGATCAGGTCGCCCTGCTCGAGGGGCCGGGGCGCAACCAGCTTGACGTTGTGGCAGCATTCCTCGGGGTCCGGCCCGATCAGCGGGGACCAGTCCACGTTTCCGATCATGTACTGGAACAGCGCCATGTCGCTGGCCGTGACGGGGTCAAGGCTTGCGGGTCCCAGGCGGTCCGTCGTGTATTTTTTCAGATCATTGCGCTTGGCGACATCACTGTCGTCCTCGATCAGGAATGCGAAACGCGTTTCGTCGAAGTCGCCGGGCCCGCTGTTAACGTAGCGCACGGTCAGCGGGCGTACGCGAAAACTGTAGTCCGTGATCACGTTGTACATCTCGTACGCCATCATCTCGAGGATGTAGTACTGGTCGTAGCGGTCCGAACGCCGGCAGTGCGTAACCATCTTCACGGATTTCTGCCCGCGGAACATCGTGTCGCGGACGGCTTCCTTGTCAAAGCGCAGCCTGATGGGCGGAAATTCACAGGCATCCTGCCGCTTCACGCCGCGGCGCTCCACGGTCAGTTCGTGGCTGTGCCGTTCGCCCTGCGGGTCGCTGTACTCGAGGGTTGCCGGGTAGGCATCCTGGTTGGCTTCATTGTCGATGAGTTCACGCCAGTCTGCGCTCAGCGTGATTTCCAGGTTGGCGTCGGATTCGAACAGCTTGGCCGGTTTGTTTTCCTTGCTGCTGTCGTCGGCGAAGGCGGAGACCGCCGACAGCGCGAGTAAAAGCAGGATGATTGAACGGTAAACGGCCGGGGCGGAGATGGGCTTGAATACGGGCATCGAGATTTCAGTTGTCTTCTGTTGTTGGGTTCGATTTCAGTATAGATGATAATGAGCCGATGGAATTCGCCCGCCAATTGCAGCGCGACTGTCCAGGCCTGGAAGTCGTCACGGATCCCGGCATACTGGAAAGCCACGGGCAGGACTGGAGCTATTTTCGCACCCCGGCGCCTTCGGCCGTCGTTTTTCCGCACAGCGTGGAGCAGGTGTGCGAACTGGTCCGGGCCGCCGTGCGGCACCGAATTCCGCTGGTGCCATCAGGTGGCCGCACCGGTCTCAGCGGCGGGGCGGTGGCGTGCAGCGGTGAAGTCGTCGTTTCCTTCGACCGCATGCGTCGCATCCTGGACTTCAATGCCGTGGAGCGCACCGTGACGGTCGAGGCCGGAGTCGTCACCGCCGAACTCCAGGCGTTTGCGCGTGACAGGGGACTTTACTACCCGGTGTCTTTTGCGTCCGAGGGTTCCAGCCAGGTCGGGGGAAACATCGCCACCAATGCCGGCGGTATCCGGGTGATTCGCTATGGAATGACGCGCGACCGCGTCGCCGGGCTGAAAGTCGTCACCGGCACCGCCGAGGTGCTCGATTGCAACCGGGGCCTGGTCAAGAACGCCAGCGGCTACGACTTCCGTCACCTGTTTATCGGCAGCGAGGGCACGCTCGGGTTCGTGGTCGAAGCCACGATGAAACTGACAGACCCGCCGGCCCCGAGCCGGGTCATGCTGCTGGCGCTGGATGAACTGGCCGGCGTGATGCCGCTGTTCGACCTGTTGCAGTCCTCTCTCGGGCTGAGCGCGTTCGAGCTGTTCAATGACCGTTGCATGCACCATGTGCGGCAGGCGCACGGACTGCCCGATCCGCTGGGTCAGGCGGCCCCGTGGTACGTGGTCACCGAGTTCGATTGCCCCGGCGAATCGACCGAGCGAATTGCGCTGGAATGCTTTGAACGCGCTGTCGAGAACGGGTGGTCCAGGGATGGCGTGATCAGCCAGAGTGAAAAACAGGCGGCGGACCTGTGGCGTTACCGGGAAGGCATTGCCGAGTCCGTGGCGCATTATCCTCCTTACAAGAACGATGTCTCGGTCACGGTCTCTCGCGTGCCGGAATTCCTTTTACGGCTTGCCGAACTGCTGGACGAAGTGTGCCCGGATTACGACGTGCTGTATTACGGGCACGTCGGAGACGGCAACATACATCTCAATATACTCAGGCCCGGGGGCGTGTCGCTTGAGGAATTCGAGGCCCGCTCCAACGTGATCAGCCGCCGTTCCTATGAACTGACGCGGGAGATGGGCGGTTCGGCCTCGGCGGAGCACGGTATCGGGCTGCTGAAAGCACATTGGCTTTCGACCACGCGCAGCGCAGCGGAGATCGAGATGATGCGCGGCATCAAGCGGCTGTTCGACCCGGCAGGAATACTCAACCCCGGCAAGCTGCTTCCGGAG
>JASFSI010000306.1:0-3131 GCA_050114495.1 Lysobacterales bacterium
GGCTTCGTGGCCGAACAGCTCGGTTTCCAGCAGGGTTTCGGCCAGCGTCGCGCAGTTGAGCGTGACGAAGGGACGGTCCCAGCGCGGCGACAGGTAGTGGATGCGCGCGGCGATGAGTTCCTTGCCTGTGCCGCGCTCGCCGATCACCAGCACCGGCCGGTTCAGCTGGGCCACGCGCGAGACGTGCTCCAGGATTTCCAGGAATGCCCTGGACTCCCCGATAAGCGGTTGTTCCTGCCGTCGATCCATCATCTAATCTCCCTCATCGACCTTCATTCTAGGTGAAGCGGTCAGGGGTGGCATGGGAAGGAGGTCATGCGGTCTTCCAAGGATCTGTCTGCACGATTTTTGCTCTTTGAGCGCGCGTGCTCTGGCTGTCGAGCGGTCGATCTGTTAAAACCCCTGTTTCTCACGGTGAACTTGCATGTCGAAAACCAGGAACAGCTACCAGTGTGAAAGTTGCGGCGCTTCGCTCAGCAAATGGGCCGGGCAATGCCCCGAGTGCAGCGAATGGAACTCGGTGGTCGAAAGCGCCGCGGCCAGCCCGTCCGGGCGGCGCTTTTCCGGCTACGCCGGCAAGCTCAGCAGCACGATCCGCGACCTGACGGAAGTCAGCGGAAAGGGAACGGAACGCGTCGCGGCGGGTGTCGGTGAGCTGGACCGCGTGTTGGGCGGCGGTGTCGTTCCGGGTTCGGTCATCCTGCTCGGCGGTGACCCCGGTATCGGAAAATCCACCTTGCTGATGCAGTTGACCGCTGCGCTGGGCGCCCGCCTGTCCGGGCTTTACGTCACGGGCGAGGAGTCGCTAGAACAGCTCGGACTGCGTGCACGCCGCCTGGAAATCAAGCTGGAAAACTTCCGCTGCCTGACGGAAACCTCCATCGAACAGATCCTCGGCCAGGCGGCACGTGAAAAACCGCAACTGATGGTCATCGACTCGATCCAGACCGTCTACACCGAGGCGCTGTCCTCGGCGCCGGGCTCGGTGGCCCAGATTCGCGAATCGGCGGCCGCGCTGGTGCGCTGGGCGAAGGAAAACCTGTGCTGCGTGATCCTGGTCGGGCACGTCACCAAAGAGGGCGCGCTGGCCGGTCCCCGTGTGCTCGAACACATGGTCGATACCGTGCTGTACTTTGAAAGCGACGGCAGCAGCCGCTACCGCGTGATCCGCGCGGTGAAGAACCGCTTTGGCGCGGTCAACGAACTGGGCATGTTCGCGATGACCGGAACCGGCCTCAAGGAAGTGAAAAACCCGTCGGCGATTTTCCTGTCGGGCCACGAACAGCCGGTATCCGGCAGTGTGGTGACCGTCGTCCGCCAGGGAACCCGGCCCATCCTGCTGGAAGTGCAGGCGCTGGTCGACCCCAGCCACCTGAACAACCCGCGCCGCGTGTCGCTGGGCCTGGAGCAGAACCGCCTGGCCATGATGCTGGCGGTGCTGAACCGCCACGGCGGCATCGCGCTGTCCGATCACGACGTGTTCATCAACGTGGTCGGCGGCATGCGGGTCAGCGAAACGGCCGCCGACCTGCCGATGGCGCTGGCCCTTTATTCCAGCTTTCGCGACCGCCCGCTGTCGGAAAAAATGGTCTGTTTCGGAGAAGTCGGCCTGTCCGGCGAAATCCGGCCGGTACCGGACGGTGAACAGCGCCTGCGCGAGGCCGCCGGCCACGGCTATACCACCGCGCTGGTTCCCGCGGCGAACCGGCCGCGCAAGGTGCCGGCAGGCCTGAATGTCATCGGCCTCGGCCACATTTCAGGGGCGCTTGAAAAAGTCGTCTAGCGGCTGTGGGAAACGCCCAGGGCTTTCCTGAACGAGCGGTGCAGGGCGCGTTCGGGGCCGCGGTACCAGGCGACGCTGAGCGCGACGATCAGCAGGCTGTAAAGCAGGTAGCCGGACTGCACGGCCAGCGCCGGCCAGCCCTTCATGGCCGCGTAGATTCCCAGCTTCATGGTGGCGACGAAAAAGAGCGTGTGGCTGAGGTAAATGGCGTAGGAAGCGCCCCCGGCGGCCAGGCTGAACGCCCTCGGCGCCACCCGGCCGTTGGCTTCCAGGTTGACCAGGCCCCACAGGATCAGCACCGACGGAATGCCGAACAGCAGCACCCTCGGCACGACGTGAAAGCCCTGTTCGATCATGCCCTGGTAAACGGTCACGTTGGTGTAGCCGGCCGCGGCAAACCCGCCGATGCCGGCAAGCAGCAGCAGCCAGCCCCGGGCCTGCGTGCCGCGCAGCGCGAAGCGGGCCAGCACCGCCCCGGCAAAAAACTCGGCCAGGAACGGCGAACTGCAGAACAGGCCCGCAAAGGTGTTGTAGTAGTAGTTCTCGGGATCGAATGACTGCAGCGCGAAATGGCGCAGCAGGTTGAACGCCGTCACGGCAAGCAGGACCAGCGTCAGCAGCGCGTACCGCCCGCGCAGCGGCAGCAGGATCATCGCGGTGAACAGAGCGTAGAAGTACATTTCGTAGGACAGCGTCCACGACACGTCGAGCAGGACTTCGTGCAGCGGCGCCGGCCAGAGAAAGAAGGACGTCAGCAGGTTCGACGCCTCGAAGTGGGCGGGCCGGGCCCAGGCGAACACGATCGCGGCGAGGATAAAGAACGGCCAGTAACCACTGTAGATCCGCGCAACGCGCCGTTTGAGGAAGTCCAGCGAAGCACCCGGCCCGTTCGCCTTCACCGTTGTGTGGTACATGATGAATCCGCTGATCACGAAAAAGACGTCCACACCGGCGAAGCCGGCCGCCTGGGCGGCCTGGAACAACAGTCCCTGGTCGACGCCGGTGTTGGCCACGTGCTTGCTGGCGTGATAGAGGACCACCAGGAAAGCCGCCGCAAAGCGAAGAAACTGGATGTTGATCAGCACCGGGTGTTCAGGCCTGCCCCGGCGCCCGGTTGGGCTTGACCAGGACCTTGCCGATCATGTTGTCCTTGATTTCCAGCACGGTCATGATGTGCGGGCCGATCCGGATGCTGGCCTTGCCGGACGGAATGTCGCCGAGCTCCTCCAGCAACAGGCCGTTCAGCGTGCTGGCGTCGCCCTCGGGCAGGTTCCAGTCGTGGTTGCGGTTGAGCGTGCGGATGGAAACCGCGCCGTTGACCAGGTAGTTGCCGTCATCCAGCAGGCGG
>JASFSI010000307.1:0-3131 GCA_050114495.1 Lysobacterales bacterium
CGGGTTGTGCCGCTCGAGGATCTCAACCACCTCGGCTTTCGTCACATCCGGAATCGTCACGCGAACCTTGAAATGATCATTGTCCACGCGGATCTCTTCCATGGGAATCCCCGTCGAGCGCAGATCATCTTCAACATTCTTGACGGTAGTAACGTCGTTGTAGGTTGCTACGACTGCTGCAGTCATTGCCGTTCTCCTTACGTTACGCAAAAACCCCGCCGTCGGCGATAGACCAGCCGACGGCACATGGGGATGTTAATTGCGCTGCAGTATTTGACTCTGATCTGGGCATGGAAGTTTCCAATAGGCAGGTATCGAGAGCCCATTGCTTCGCACGTAAGGAGATCAATTGGAGGCCGCCCCGTTCGAGGGATGGCTGTAAAGCAAAAAATTCAGTTAATTCAGAGGTGGAACGTTGAATTCGATCGCCGCCAGTTGCTCCGGTGCTGCTCCGACCGACCGCAGGAAAGGCAGCCAGCGAGGATCGTTGGCCAGGTTTTTGACCTGGGGGTAGCCCAGGATCTGGGTCCAACCGGAACCCGCCCCGGTTTTCCGCTCCTTTTCCAGCCAGTAAAAGGCCTGATCGAGATCACCCGCCCAGGCATACACCAGGGCGACCTCGGAGCCGTATTCCTCCCCGGAAAGCTCGATCAGGCGAGACAACTCCTGTTCGAATTCGTCTGCCTGGCCCAGCTCGTGAAAAACGAGTGCGCGACCGCTCGCCTGGTTGGACTCGCCCGGCTCGTCCTCGATCGCCTGCCGGGCGAGTTCGACCTCGTCCATCATCAGGTACGCGTAGCAGCGGAAGTAATTCGTGCCGTGTCGCTGCGGCGCCAGCAGCCGCACCGTGTCCAACTTCGCCAGCGCGCGCTCCGGGTCTCCGGTAAAGAGATACATGAGCCCCAGGTTGAAATGAGAACTTGCGCTCAGGGGGTTATCGACTGCGATTCGCTCGTAATAAGGCAGCGACTCCTCGATTCGGCCAAGGGCGAAAAGCATCGTTGCCGCGTCGGTGGCATCGGAGGAGAGTTCGATGGCCCGCTCGTAATGACGAGCCGCGGACTGGAGGTCGTTCCGCCAGGCATAGGCGGCAAAGCCGAGGCCACTGTGCGCGCCAGCCAGCCCGGGATTGAGGTTCACGGCGTTTTCCAAGGCTTCCTCGACCTTGGCGACCCCTTGTTCGAAGTCGACCTGTCCAAAGTAAATCTGGTTTACATACGCGTCCGATAAACCCTCCCAGGCTGACGCATACCCGGGATCGATCGCCAGCGCCTGCTGGTAGAGCTCGACCGCTCGCTCCGTGTCCCCGGGCGTTCTGCGGGCAATGACGGAGCCGGCCTGGAGGTAGAGCGCATAGGCTTCGGGGTCGGTCTTTTCGATGCCGTCGGCCTGGTCGACCAGCGTCACTTTCAGCCGCTCGACGACGGCGGCGGCCACCTCGTCCTGGATCGCGAAAATGTCGCGCCAGGGCCGGTCGAAGGTCTCGGACCAGATGTGGGCGTCGGTGCGCCCGTCGATCAGCTGGGCCGTGATTCGAATCTGGTCGCCCGACCTGCGCACGGAACCCTCCAGGATATGGTTGACATCCAGTTCCTCGGCCACTTGCGTTAGCTTGATGTCCTTGCCCTTGTAGCTGAATGCCGAGGAGCGGGAGATGACCTTCAGATCCGGTATCCGGGCGAGGAGGTTGAGCAACTCCTCGGATATGCCGTCGGAGAAATATTCCTGTTCTTCGTCTGAACTCATGTTGACGAAGGGCAGCACGACGATGGATTTTTCGCCATAGGCATTGGGACGGGATTCTTCCCTGCCCAGTTGACGGGCCTCTTGCACCCGTTCGGCCAACTCCGCTTCTCGCGCGGCCTCCCGGTGATGAGAGAGAACGAACTTGTCGACCGCGAAGTAGGTCAGCGCGAGAATGAGACCGACGATGATCAGGCGGTCGAGTCGCCTGCTCCGGCGCTGATCTTCCGAGGACTCGCGAACGATTTCTTCTTCGCGGATCAAGCCCTTCGGGGTGAGATCGAACCACCACGACAGGACAACGGCCGGCACAAATCCTATCGCCAGGCAAATTACGACCAAACGGATGGCTGAGTCGCCCAGTGCAAACACCGGGAACAGAGTCTCCGCAACCTGGATGATCAACCAGGATGTCACGATATACGCCGCGCCCGCGCGGAAAACGTTTCTGCGTTTCAGTTCGCTGAACAGTGACATAGCGAGTGGCGTCCCAACCTTTCCGCCTGAGAGGATAACCCACCGCGCCTTCAGCGCACCAATTTCGTGGCCCGCTGTCTGCTTTTGACGAAGTCAGATGGTTCAGCAGGAGATCAGGCAGCGGCTGAAGAGGCGTGCAGGACGTCAGCTTCACTGCTTTTTTCGGGCAGCAATCACTTCCACCATTGCGGCTTATTCGTTGCCGCTGAAACCTGCCTGTAGGACAATCAATGAGTCCAGTCACCGGAAAAACCACCATGAAATACGCAGCGCTCATCGTTATCCTGGCCTTGATCCAGTACACTTGGTTCAGCATGCGCGTCGGTTCCGGCCGGCTGAAATACAAGGTCGAAGCACCCCGCACTTCAGGCGACGAGACCTGGGAGCGGCTGTACCGGGTGCACATGAATACGCTGGAACAGCTCGCGGTATTCATTCCGGCGATTTTCCTGTTCGCGATCTACGCCAGCGCCAGCTGGGCCTGGGTGCCGGGCGTCGTGTACCTGGCCGGCCGCCAGGTTTACGCCATGGAGTACGTCAAGGACCCGAAAACACGGGGGCCCGGCATGGGGCTGACCCTGCTGGCCAATGCGGTTCTGCTGGTGGGCGCCCTGATCGGACTCGTGCTCGATATGTTCTGACACAAAAAAGCGCTCCCGGCGATTCGGGAGCGCTTGCTATCGGTAAATGCTTACTTGCTCGCCTTGGTTTTCGGGAGCACGCTCTTTACGAATATTTCTGTGCTGCCGGTGAAGGCGTCATCATCGACGGTGCCGCCGATCAGTTTGAACTGGTTGTAACCGTCGATCTTCAGCCCGTCCAGTTTCTTGATCGCGTCCAGGTCGAACTTGGCGACAAAGTCGCCGCGGTCATCGGCTTTCCAGCTCTGGATTTCGACGCCATTCAAGTGA
>JASFSI010000308.1:0-3122 GCA_050114495.1 Lysobacterales bacterium
CCTATTCCGCTACATCGACGGTCAAAATGAGGCCCGGGACACCATCGCCATGACCGCACCGGTCTCGCAAAAACAGGGCGCGCAGAAAATCGCCATGACCGCACCGGTCTCGCAGGAAGCCGGCGCGGATGGCTGGCTGGTCAGTTTCATGATGCCCTCGTCGTTCACGATGGACACGATTCCGGTCCCCCTGGACGATGCCGTCAACATCCGGCAGCTGCCCGCTTACCGGGCGGCCGCCATCCGCTACTCGGGTTTCTGGAGTGAAAAGAACTACCAGCGGCATCTTGCCGAACTGATGGAGTGGATAGAAGCGCAGAACCTCCGGGTGACAGGGTCTCCGGTCTGGGCGCGTTACAATGCGCCCTTTACGCCCTGGTTCATGCGCCGCAACGAGATCCTGGTACCCGTCGATACCGCTTCACCATAATGCTAACGATCGAAGACATTCTCGGGCTGGACGGCCGTCCCGCCGACCAGCGAATCGTCTACGGCAACGACGGCGAACAGTTTATCGAGCTTTGGACTCCTTCCAACACGAACGATAAACCCGTCCCGGTCATCGTTTTGATTCACGGCGGCTGCTGGCTGGCAAAACACGATATTTCCCACATCCGGCCGCTGGCCGCGAAGATTGCTGACCGCGGCTACGCGGTCTGGGCCGTTGAATATCGCCGCCTGGACCAGGCGGGCGGCGGCTGGCCCGGCAGCTTCCTGGATGTGGCGGCGGCCATCGATTTGATCCCCGGTTTCCAGGATCCGCTACTGGACAAAAACCGGGTCGTGTTGCTCGGTCATTCCGCCGGGGGGTTGATGGCGGCCTGGGCGGCCGGCAGGTCCCGGCTTGCCGCCGGCCAGGCGCTTTACCGCGAGAACCCCTTCGAGCCCGTCGGCGCCATCGGACTGGCAGCCATCACGGACCTCGGTGATTACATCACCGGCAGCAGCCTGTGCGAGCAGTCCGCCCTGCGCCTGATGGAAGGAACGCCGGAAGAACACCCCGAACGCTATGCCCAGGCGTCACCCGCGCTGCTGGGCAGCGATATACCCCTGGTGCTGATCCACGGGGATGCCGATGAAATCGTGCCGCTGCGGCACGCGTCCGCCGTTCCCGGGGCGCCCGCAAACATACTGGCCGGTAGCGGACACTTCGACCTGATTCACACCGATACGCCGGCATTTTCCAGCGTGATGGCAACGATCGAGGAACGACTTGCAGCATGAACGGCGAACCCTTCAATGCAATGGATCTCGACGATCCGCTGGCCCGTTTCAGAAAGCGGTTCAAAGTCCCGGACGACCGGGTCTACCTGGACGGTAATTCACTCGGCGCCCTGCCCCACGGCGTCACGGAACGCGTCACCCGGGTCATCGAACAGGAATGGGGCGATGAGCTGATTACCAGCTGGAACAGCAACGACTGGATCGGAATGCCGACGCGCGTCGGTGACCGGCTGGGCCGCCTGGTGGGCGCTGCGCCGGGACAGGTGGTGTGTACCGACAGCATCTCCGTGAACCTCTTCAAACTGCTGAGTGCAGCGATGATGCTGCGCCCGGAACGAAAGCGGATCCTGTCGCAGCAGGACAATTTCCCGACCGACCTGTACATGGCAGAAGGGCTGGCCACGTTGCTGGGGCCGGATCGCTGCACGATCGAAAGCGTGCCTGCCGACGCATTGCGTCACGCCCTCGACGACAGCGTGGCGGTACTGATGCTGACCCACGTCAATTTTCGGGACGGCAGCCTGCACGACATGCGGGACATCACCGAGAAAGCCCACGAGCACGGCGTACTCGTGCTGTGGGACCTCGCGCACAGCGCCGGGGTCATTCCCCTTGAACTGGACGAATGGCACGTCGATATGGCGGTGGGCTGCGGTTACAAGTTCCTGAACGGCGGGCCGGGCGCGCCGGCTTTCCTGTATCTGGCGAAGCGCCACCAGGCGCAAGCGGTTCAGCCGCTCTCGGGCTGGATGGGGCACGCAAGCCCGTTTGCTTTTCGTCCCGGCTACGAGCCGGCCGGGGATGTCAGGCGTTTTCTGGCCGGTACACCCGGTATTCTCGGCATGGCCGCCCTGGATGCCGCCCTGGACGTGTTCGACGACGTCTCCATCGAAGCGATCCGGCAGAAGTCGTCGGCCCTGACGACCGTCTTCATGAAAACGGTTTCGAAACTCGATTTACCGGGTATTCGCATCATCACGCCGGCAGACCCCAACGCCCGCGGCAGCCAGGTCTCGCTGGCCCACGAGCACGGTTTCGAAATTTCGCAGGCCCTGATTCGTTCGGGTGTCATCGTGGATTTCCGCGAACCGGACATCATCCGTTTCGGCTTCTCTCCGCTTTACAACCGATTCGCCGACGCGGAACGCGCGGCCGAATCCCTGCGCAGGGTCGTGGAAGAACGGCAGTACCAGGACCCGGCTTTGTCAAAACGGCCGGAGGTCACCTGAGGTCAGAACGTCAGCGTCGCCCCCACCGAGTACATCCAGGTATCGTCGTGCACATCGAGGTATTCGATTTCGCCGCGGATACCGATGCTGAGAAATTCGAACTCCAGGCCCACGCCGCCGATGAAGTCGAAACTGTCGTTGTTCAGCCTCACGGCGTCCTCGACCAGGCGCGTGCTGGAATCCCAGTAGATGGCGCCCAGCTTGCCGAACACGCGCAGCGGGCCGACCGGCAGGCCGACAACGCCGACCACGTCGATGCCCTCGGTTTCCGTGCTGGCCTTGCGCGAAGCGGTCTTGCCCAGGTCACGATAGCCCCCTTCCACGGCGAAGATATCGGTGAACTGGTAGCCGCCGAACAACTTGTAGGCAAAGTCGCTGCCGCTGATGCTGAAATCGTCCCAGTCCGGGCTCGAACCCGATTGATTCACCGAGGCCGAACCGAGGCTGGCACCGATGTACAGACCTTCGTCCTTGGCCTGCACCGCGGGCGACAGCAACAGGGTCATCACGGCCGCGACGGCCGGGTATCGTAGCTTCATCCTTCACGCAACCTGTTTTAAGAAAGCCGTTAGCTTAACAGAGCCCACAACGCCTGAATGTGACAGGGACGGTATGACCGATTTATTGCGCCCCTTTTTTTCAGGTCATCTTCCCACCGACGCCAAAATG
>JASFSI010000309.1:0-3115 GCA_050114495.1 Lysobacterales bacterium
CTGCCCTGGCTCGCGTCCGAGCTGGGGTGGTTCGTGGCCGAGTACGGCCGTCAGCCGTGGTCCATCGGCGAGGTGCTGCCGGTGCACATGAGTACATCCGTGCTCAGCGCCGGCGACCTGATGTTCTCGCTGTTCGGGTTCATCGGGTTCTACACCCTGCTGCTGGTGGTCGAACTCTACCTGATGTTCCGCTTCGCACGACTCGGACCCAGCAGCCTGCACACCGGCCGTTACGCACTGGAGGCCCAAGATGATCATTGATTACGAAACACTGAAACTGGTCTGGTGGCTGCTCGTCGGCATCCTGCTGATCGGCTTCGCCATCACCGACGGCTTTGACATGGGCGCCGGCGCGCTGCTGCCCTTCCTCGGCAAGAACGACGAGGAACGCCGCGTCATCATCAACACGGTGGGGCCGCACTGGGACGGCAACCAGGTCTGGTTCATCACCGCCGGCGGCGCGATCTTCGCCGCCTGGCCCGCGGTTTACGCCGCGGCGTTCTCCGGCTTTTACATCGCCATGCTGCTGGTGCTGTTCGCGCTGTTCTTCAGGCCGGTTGGCTTCGACTACCGCAGCAAGATCGAGGACCCGCGCTGGCGCAAGACCTGGGACTGGGGCCTGTTCGTCGGCGGCGCGGTGCCCGCGCTGATCTTTGGCGTGGCCTTCGGCAACCTGCTGCTCGGCGTGCCGTTCGAACTGAACGAGTACCTGCGACCGACCTACACCGGCAGCTTCTGGGGATTGCTCAATCCCTTTGCGCTGCTGTGCGGCGTGGTCAGCCTGTTCATGCTGGTGATGCACGGCGCGGTCTGGCTGCAGATGCGCTGCCAGGAAACCATCGCCGACCGCGCACGCGGAGCCGTCCAGCTGTCCGCGATCGTCGTGATCGTGGGTTTCGCCGCCGCGGGACTGCTCATCGCCAACTGGGTCGAGGGATACGTCATCACCTCCATGCCCCCCGGTGACGCGCAGTCCAACCCGCTGGCCAAAGAAGTGATGCACGGCAACGTCAGCTGGCTGGGCAATTTCAGCGCCTACCCGTGGATGGTCATCGCCCCGGTGCTCGGTTTCGGCGGCGCACTGGCAACATTGCTTCTTGCGCGCGTCAACCGCCCGGGCTGGGCTTTCCTGACCAGTTCGCTGGCCATGACCGGCATCATCCTGACCGCCGGGTTCGCCATGTTCCCGTTCATCATGCCGTCGATCACGGAGCCGGGAAGCAGCCTGACGCTGTTCGACGCCGCTTCCAGCCACCTGACGCTGACCGTGATGTTCTGGGCCGTGGTGATCTTCCTGCCGCTGATCCTCGGCTACACGGTATGGACCTACCGCGCCATGTGGGGACGGGTCACCGTCGAGCAGATTCGCGAACACACGCATTCAGCGTACTGAACGAGGAGATAACGCATGTGGTATTTCACCTGGATTCTCGGCCTTGGTTTCGCCGTCGGCGCAGGCATTCTCAACGCACTGTGGCTGGAAGCGCAGCCGCGCAGCGCCGATCTGACGGAAGAAGATCTTGACTGAACCTCGCCAGGAGGGACAAGGCGGCATGTCCGCGCCGGACCGGATGCTCTACTCCGGTCCGGCGCGCATGCTTTCTTTCCTGATGGCTTCGGTCTTTTGCGTGGCGCTGGTTTTTTTTCCCCAGCTCATCATCAGGGAAGGCGCAGCCCCCAACCACTGGGCGCTGGTTCTCGGTGCGCTGGGCATGGCGGCGGGCTTCGTGCACGGCGTTGGCTTCGTCCCGCGAAAGACTGTCTTCAGAATCATCCTCGGCCCGATTGCCGCGTGGCTCCTGATGCCACTGGGCAGTTGGCTGATGCTCACTTAACACGGAATGAGACAATGAACGCAAACAAACCCGTTTCTCTCAACAAAGACCAGGAACACGAGTGCTGCCGCGAGCGCGGCCAGCAGCGTTGCCGGGACGGTCATGGTCATGACCACGGCCACCACCATGAGCCCGGCCACGAGTGCTGCGGCGGGCGCCGGCGCCGCGAAGGACGCTGCGCACGCAACCAAGGCGGCTAAGCGGGCTCTGCTTTGCCTTTCGCTTCTTCGAGCGGAACGATCTTGAAGTTGATGATCCCGTAGATGATCGCGATCACCGGGCTCAGCAGGTTGACAAAGGCGAACGGCGCATAAGCCAGGGTCGGCACGCCCAGCGTCGCCGCCATGAACGCGCCGCAGGTGTTCCATGGAACCAGCGCCGAGGTCATGGTGCCGGCGTCCTCCAGCGTCCGTGACAGGTTTTTCGCAGCCAGCCCGCGCCGCGCGAACTCCACGCGGTACATGCGTCCCGGCAGCACGATCGACATGTATTGCTCGGCCGTGATGATGTTCATGCCGACGCAGGTCAGCACCGTGGTGGTGATCAGGGATGCGGTTCCCCTGACCCCTTTCAACAGCGCATCGACGATCCGCCTGAGCAGCCCGGTATGCTCCATCACGCCGCCGAAACTCATCGCACAGATGACGAGCCAGACGGTGTTGAGCATGCTCGCCGAGCCGCCGCGCGACAGAAGCGAATCCAGCGACTCGCTGCCGGTTTCGATGACGAAACCGTTGGCCAGCACCACGAACATGGCCCGCACGGTGGCAACGCCGCCCTCGAACCCTTCGTCACCGGCACCGAAGCTCTGCACCAGCGCGGGCTGCCAGATCACCGCCACGATACAGCCGGCCACCGCGCCCAGCGCGATCGTCGGCAACGCGGGAACCTTGCGCATGGCCATGACCAGCAGCAGGATCAGCGGCAGCAGCGCCGGCCAGGTGATGTTGTAGTTGGCGTCCAGCAGCGCGAGCGCTTCCTCGATACTTCCCGCCTGCACGTCCGCGCCACCGCCGTTCCAGCCAATCCCCGCAAACAGCAGCAGCGCGATCAGGAAAGCCGGCCCGGTGGTCCAGGCCATGTGCCGGATGTGCTCGAACAGGTCGACACCGACCATGGCCGGCGAAAGGTTGGTGGTATCGGATAGCGGCGACATCTTGTCACCAAAATAGGCGCCCGAAATCACCGCACCGGCCGTTACCGGCAACGACAGGCCCATGATCTGCGCAATGCCCACCAGCGCCAGGCCGATGGTGCTCGCCGTGGTCCAGGAACTGCCG
>JASFSI010000310.1:0-3113 GCA_050114495.1 Lysobacterales bacterium
CGCGTCACGCCCGCCCGTTCGGCCAACTGGGCCTGGTTGAGGCCTTTTTCGATTCGGGCGAGCTTGACCCGGTTGTTCAGCCTGGAGGGTTTCATGGTGCAAATGTAAGATATAACTGACTTAATGTCAAGTATATCTTGCATTATGACGTATATGGTTTGCATTACAGCGGCCGGCCCGCTGGAAATGAAAAAACAGCCCAAGCGCGCGGGCCGGCTCTGTGTTTTAATCTTGCCCGTCATGAGATACAAGGCATTCATCAGCTACAGCCACGCCGACGAGCGTCATGCGCAATGGCTGCAATCTGCTTTGGAGCGTTACCGCGTGCCGCGGCGCCTGGTGGGGAGCGAGGGTGCGCACGGCGAGGTTCCGGCCCGCCTGCGCCCGGTTTTTCGCGACCGCGAAGATCTGTCGTCAGCAGCTGATCTGTCGACACGGCTCAAAGAGGAACTGGAGGCTTCGGAGTTCCTGATCGTGGTCTGTTCACCGGCCGCGGCGAAGTCACGATGGGTCAACGAGGAAATCCGCTTTTTTGCCGAACGAGGCCGTGAGGACCGGGTGCTCGCACTGGTCGTGGACGGTGATCCACTGGCGGGCGAAGGTGAAGAAAATTGCTTCCCCGCAGCACTTACCGGGTCGGCCGAAGGCGCGCGGCGCGAGCCCCTGGCCGCTGACCTGCGGCGCTATGGTGACGGTAAGCAGTTGGCCCTGCTCAAGATCATCGCCGGCCTGCTCGGCATTCGTCTGGATCTGCTGCGCCGCCGCGACGCGCAGCGCAGGCTGCGGCGCAGGCTTTCCTGGGGTTTCGTGTCCATCGTGCTGGCCGCTTTGCTTGGCTGGCTGACATACACCCAGGTCACGACACAGGCCGCGGCCGAGGCGCAGCGCGCCAATACCGAGGATCTGCTCAGTTTCATGCTGGGCGACCTGGACCGCCTGGGCTCCGCCGCGGGGGAACCCAACCTCGCCATCGACTTCGCGGTGCACGACGAGCGGGCCGAGGGGCTGGGGCTTTCCGGTTTCGAGGACGACGCCTTGCTCGAGCAGGCCCTGGAATGGCGCGAGGCAGGCCTGGAACTGAGCTGGCAAGGTCAAGCCGAGGCTGCGCTGACGACCTTCCTCGATTCAAAGGCCGCGATTCTCGAATTGCAGAAGCGAGAAGGCAATTCGGACCGCGTGTTGTTCGAACTCGGCCAGGCCGAGTTTTACGTCGGTGAGATTCATGCTGAAAGGGGCGAGCCGGAAATAGCCCGTGAACATTGGGTCCGTTACGGCACCTTGTCCAGGCGGCTGCTGAACCGGGACCCGAAAAACCCCAAGTACGTGATGGAACTGTCCTACACGCTCTCCAACCTCGCTGCGCTGGAGCATATCGTTCCGGTGCCGGATTCCGACCGCGCGCTGGCCCTGATGCAGGCTTCCGTGCAGTACAACCAGATGGCGCTGGTACTGGAGCCGGACAATGCCGAGTATCGCGAACAGCTGCCGACAGGCCTGGCTTGGCTGGCCGATACCTGGCTGATGAAATGCTCACTGGGCGAGGCGCTTGAAACGCGGCAGCAGACGGTTGACCAGCAACGAGAGCTGGTCAGTGCTTCCCCGGGCGATGCCGAAGTGGTTCTGAGACTCGCGTTCGCGCTGACCGGGCTGGCCGGCGTGCAGGCGCAGATCGGCCTGGACAACGAGGCGAGCGCCAGCTACGGCGAGGCCATCGACATCCTGCGTTCCCTGCACCAGGCCGAGCCGGAAAACGAGTGGCTCGAGTGGGAAATGCTGTCCCGACAGTACATCCTGGCGCGACATCTGCTGGGCATGGGTGAGCTCGAACGCGCCGCGACCTTGACCGGGCCGTTGTCCGAACGGGTCAGTGAACTGAACGATGCGGCGGGGAAAGTCGACCCGCAACGTGTCGTCGATGCGCTGCTGTTCGAGGTGAACCGGGCGCGAATCGGGATTGCGCTCGGAGACGTCGCCGCCAACCGCGAAGCGATCAGCCGGTCACTGGACCGGCTGGCTGAACTCGTCCGGGACAAACCCGAAGCCGGTAACATCGTGAACGCGCTGGCCTGGGTGACCTTTTATTACTGGGAGCAGTTCGGTGCCAAGCCGGTCGAGGCGCTCGCACTGATCCCCGAGGGCTTCCTGCCCACGCCCGGACGGATCGAGAATTGCCGCATGGCTGACCTTGGCGCGCGTTTCGCGCTGGCGCGCGGTGACGAGGCCGAGGCCCGCGAGTACGTCGAATACGCTTTGAACAAGGGCTACTTCGAACCGGATTTTATCGGCTTCTGCTCGGATTACGGGCTCTGCGAATTGCCCTGAGCGTCACCGTCGCTGGAATCCAGACCGAACACGTCCCGCGCTTTGCGCGTGATTTCCGCCAGCGCCGGGATGTGCGGCTGGATGAACGGTTCGTAGCGCTGGCCGCTGCTGATTGATTTTTCCGTCATCGGCTGGCGTACCTGGGTCGCGCTGGGCGTCAGCACCGGCCGTTTGGACTCCCAGAAGCGGAAACACGACGGCTCGTGCGCGAGGCCGCAGTGATCCAGTATTCGCGTGATCTGGGCATCGGGTTCACGCACCAGCCTCTCGTAGGAAACATGCAGAACGCCGCCGGGATAGAGGCTGTCCCAGTGACGCATCAGCGTCACGTAGCCCTGCCAGTAATAGATGATGGCCGGTATCGAGTAGCTGAAATCGTTGCCGCGGTGAAAGTACTGCTTGTACACGCTCATCGCGTTGTCCAGCGTGTCGCGCACGACATTGATGATCTTCGCGTTCGGGAAGATCGCACGGATCATGCCCACGTGCAGGAAGTTCGACGGGTTCTTGTCGATAAAGTAAGGCCGGCCTTCGCGCCGGCGAGGCTTCATCTGCTCCAGGTATCGCGCCGCGAAGTTCACCTGCTGTTCCGGTGTCAGGCGGGCGAGCGCCTTGGCGTAACCGCCGGCTTCTTCCAGTCCCAGTCCGAAGCGCTCCATGAAAGGCATCTCGTCCGTGGGTTCGACTTTCGAATGGCAGGCCAGGATTTGCTCGACCAGCGTCGTGCCGGACCGCGGCATGCCGACCACGAACACCGGCGTCGCGTCCGAGGCCTGGCCCGGTGGAGACGG
>JASFSI010000311.1:0-3099 GCA_050114495.1 Lysobacterales bacterium
GGCTGGTACACGGTGCGGATCGACGATCCCGAGCGCTCTGCCGAGATTTCCGCCGCCATCGACGCGGAATTCGCCAACTCCCAGGCCGAGACGAAGGCTGAACCCGAGGGCGCTTTTCTGCAGGGCTTCGCCAACCAGATCGGCGATATCGGCTTTATCATGACCTCCATCGTCGCGATGGTGTTTTTCACCATTCTGCTGGTGGCCGGAAACACCATGGCGTACGCCGTGCGTGAACGCACCAACGAACTGGCCGTGCTCAAGGCGCTGGGCTTTACCGATATCGGGGTGCTGGGCCTGATTCTGGGCGAGGCCTTTTTGCTGACGGCCATTGGCGGCGGCATCGGACTGCTGCTGGGGTGGCTGATGGTCAAGGGCGGCGACCCCACCAACGGCATGCTGCCGGTCTTCTTCATTCCGGACCAGGACATGGTCATCGGCATCGTGCTGATCGCGGTGACGGCGTTCGTGGCGGGCATCCTGCCGGCGCTGCAGGCGCAGCGCCTGCGTATCGCGGACGCGTTGAGGAGGTAAGGCATGGCGGGTCCCTTCAACTGGTTTTCGCAGGTCGTCTCCATCAGTGCATTCAACGTGCGCACGCTTCCGCAGCGCGTCGGTTCCTCCCTGACCGCCGTGCTGGGTGTGGCCGGGGTGGTGGCGGTGATGGTGGCTGTATTGTCCATCGCGCACGGCATCCTGCGCGCGATGGAGAGCTCTTCGGCCCCGGAGAACGTGGTCGTCCTGCGCAGCGGCGCGACCGCGGAGATGATGAGCGCACTGGGCGGCAACGAGGTGGATTACATTTCCGAGGCGCCCGGCATCGCCCGCAACGAGGCAGGCGCGATTGCCTCGGCCGAGCTGTTCGTGATCATCGACGTGAAGAAGATCTCCACCGACACGGACGCCAACGTACCCCTGCGCGGCGTCACCCGGCCCGCGCCGGATGTGCACCAGGATTTTCAAATCGTCGAGGGCCGCATGTTCGAATGGGGCCTGAACGAATTGATCGTCGGCGTGGGCGCGAGCCGGGAATTCAAGGGGCTCTCGGTGGGCGACAGCATCGAGGTTGCGCGTGAACAGTGGCCCATCGTCGGCATGTTCGAGGCGGGCGGGGGAGTGTCCGAATCCGAAATCTGGGTCGACGCCGCGGTACTGCAGCCGGCTTACCGGCGCGGCAATTCGTACCAGGCCGTTTACGCGAAGCTGGAATCGCCCGACGATTTCCAGGTGTTCAAAGATGCATTGACCGCTGATCCCCGCCTCAATGTGCGGCCCATGCGCGAAGAGGATTATTACGCGGAACAATCCGAGATGCTGTACAACCTGGTCACCGGGCTCGGCTTGCTGATTGCCGTGATCATGGGGTTCGGCGCGGTGTTCGGTGCGCTCAACACGATGTACACGGCAGTCGCCGCGCGCGCCCGTGAAATCGCGACGCTCAGGGCGCTGGGGTTTCACTCGGGCCCGGTGGTGATTTCCGTGCTGATCGAATCCCTGCTGCTGGCGCTGACCGGTGGTGTCATCGGCGCCGGCCTGGCCTGGGTGATGTTCGACGGTTTTTCGGCCGCCACGCTGAACTGGTCGAGTTTCAGCCAGCTCACTTTCGCGTTCTACGTTTCCGTGCCCCTGCTGATCCAGGGCATTATTTTCGCCCTGGTCATCGGGTTCTTTGGCGGCCTGTTCCCGGCCGTCCGGGCAGCCCGCCTGCCGGTGGCCGACGCCCTGCGTGAGCAGTGAGTCCTGGAGTCGTATCAACAGCGCACCGCTCTTGAAACGTCATTTCCGGGCGCTTCATTCGAGACCGTCACTGCCTATTTCTTGCGCTCGTTCGCTGCGGCGGGCGCCCTCGTTCGTTGTAGAATGAACGTTTGACACAACGAAAAAGTCAGTCCATGGCAAACATACTGGTTATCGGCGCAAGCCGCGGCATCGGGTTCGAAACGGTGAAGTGCGCACTGGAGGAAGGCCATCGCGTGCGGGCCTTCGCGCGTTCGGCTGAGCAAATCAGCCTGGACGACCCCAACCTCGAGTGCTTCGCGGGCGACGCGACGAAGGCGGCCGACGTGCGCCGGGCGCTCACGGGCATGGACGCGGTCATCCAGACGCTCGGCGTGAAGGCCGGGCCGGAGATGGTCATCCGGGGCACGAAGCTCTTTTCAAGGGCGACGCGGGTGCTCGTCCAGGCGATGCAGGCCGAGGGCGTCACGCGGCTCGTCGCGCTCACGGGCTTCGGCACGGGCGACAGCCGCAACCAGGGCGGATGCCTGTATAACCTCGGTTTCAATGCCGTCCTCGGCCGGGTATACGATGACAAGAACGTGCAGGAACACCTGATACGCAGCAGCGATCTCGCCTGGACGATTGCCCGGCCCGTCATTCTGACCGATCGCCCGGCCACGCACCGTTACCGGGTCCTGCTCGACCCCGCTGACTGGCGCTCCGGCACCATTGCCCGGGCCGACGTGGCCGACTTCCTCGTGAAGCAGGTCGCGAGCGACGAATACCTGCAGAAAGCACCGGTGCTCATCGGCTGAGGCGCCGTGATCGCCGGCTGGCGATCGGGCCGTTCACGGAACGGAGCGGTCTTTTTCACCTGATTCCACCAACCGTCCGCGAGCGAAGCCCGGTCAGGTCGTGCGGGCAAAGGGCAGCTACAGGGACTGCACGCGGCCGCTTTCGCGCTGAGTGTCGCCCTCGCGTTCAGGAATTCTGAAAAACCGCCGCGCGTTCGCCGTGGTCTGTTCCGCCAGCCACTCCGGGTGCTCGCCGCGGGCGGCCGCCAGCGTGCCGAGAATCCACGGCAGCCAGCGCGGTTCGTTGCGGTTGGACTTGACCAGCGGGCGCAGGTTACGCGGTTTCAGGTAGGGGGCGTCGGTCTCGATCATCAGGCGGTCAGCCGGGATATCGGACAGGTACTCTTTCATGTGCGTACCGCGGCGCTCGTCGCAGATCCAGCCCGTGATACCGATGTAGCAGTCGAGATCGAGGTAGGCCTTCAGTTCGTCCCGGCTGCCGGTAAAGCAGTGCACCACGACGTCGGACAGGCGGTCCCGTTCCGATTTCAGAATTCCGTGAAAGTCTTCGTGCGCGTCCCGCAGG
>JASFSI010000312.1:0-3098 GCA_050114495.1 Lysobacterales bacterium
TCGCGCACGAAGGGTTCCGCCGGTGCCTGGGCGTCGCCCTGCTGGCCCTGCTGGCCACCGGTCGGGGTCGCGGCGGCGTCGTGCCGGAACTGCATCTGGGCGTCCGAGCGCCGCTGTTCCTCGACGGCCTCGACGTCCTCTTCCGCCTTGACCTGCACGCGGGCCAGGATCTTGATGACCTCGTGCTTGATGTTGTCCAGCAGGCCGGTGAACATCTCGTAGCTTTCGCGCTTGTATTCCTGCATCGGCTGCTTCTGCGCATAACCGCGCAGGCCGATACCCTGGCGCAGGTAGTCCATGCTGGCCAGGTGGTCTTTCCATTTCTGGTCCAGCACGTTCAGCATCAGCGCTTTTTCGAAGTGGCGCATCACTTCCGACCCGGTCGCCTCCTCCTTGGCCGTGAAGTGTTCGTCCACGGCGTCCACGATGCGCTGGTGCAGCACTTCCTCGTGGATGTTCTCGTCTTCCTTGAGCCACTCGCCCACCGGCACCTCGATGCCGAATTCACCCTCGAGCGCCTGTTCCAGGCCCGGCACGTCCCACTGCTCGTCGATGCTGCCCGGCGGAATGAAGCGCGCGACGATGTCGTCGAACACGTCGTGACGCATCTCCGCGATGGTGTCGCCGATTTCCTCGGCTTCCATCAGTTCGTTGCGCTGCTGGTACACCACGCGGCGCTGGTCGTTGGCCACGTCGTCGTAATCGAGCAGGTGCTTACGCACGTCGAAGTTGTGCGCTTCGACCTTGCGCTGCGCGTTCTCGATCGCGCGGTTGAGCATGCCGGCCTCGATGGCCTCGTCGTCCTTCATGCCGAAGCGCTGCATCATCGAGCCCATGCGGTCGCTGGCGAAGATGCGCATCAGGCTGTCTTCCAGCGACAGGTAGAAACGGGACGAGCCCGGGTCGCCCTGGCGGCCGGAACGGCCGCGCAGCTGGTTGTCGATGCGGCGGGACTCGTGCCGCTCGGTGCCGATGATGTGCAGGCCGCCGGCGTCGCACACGGCCTCGTGGCGTTTCTGCCAGTCGGCCTTGACGGCCTCTTTCGCCTCTTCACTGGGGTTTTCGCCCAGTTCCTTCAGCTCGGCGGCCAGGTTGCCGCCCAGCACGATATCGGTACCGCGGCCGGCCATGTTGGTCGCGATGGTCACCGCGCCCGGCCGCCCGGCATGCTGCACGATCACGGCTTCCCGCTCGTGCTGCTTGGCGTTCAGCACCTCGTGCTTGATCTTGCGCTTCTTCAGCTTGCCGGAGATCAGCTCGGAGGTCTCGATCGAGGTCGTACCCACCAATACCGGCTGGCCGCGCTCCACGCAGTCCTCGATGTCGTCCAGGATGGCTTTGTACTTGGAGTCCGCCTTGAGGAAGACCAGGTCGTCCTTGTCGTCGCGGATCATCGGCTTGGCGGTCGGAATGACCACCACTTCCAGGCCGTAAATGGACTGGAACTCGTACGCTTCCGTGTCCGCGGTGCCGGTCATGCCGCTGAGCTTGTCGTACAGGCGGAAGTAGTTCTGGAAGGTAATCGAGGCCAGCGTCTGGTTCTCGCGCTGGATCGGCACGCCTTCTTTCGCCTCGATGGCCTGGTGCAGGCCCTCGGACCAGCGGCGGCCGGCCAGGGTGCGGCCGGTGAACTCGTCGACGATGACCACTTCGCCGTCGCGCACGATGTAGTCGACGTCCTTGTGGAACAGGTGGTGGGCGCGCAGGCCGGCGTTCAGGTGATGCACCAGGTTCAGGTTGTTGGCGTTGTAGAGGCTTTCTTCCGCTTTCAGCAGGCCCGACTTGACCATCAGGTCCTCGACATTGGCCATGCCTTCTTCGGTCAGGTACACCTGCTTCTGTTTTTCGTCGATCGTGAAGTCGCCCTCGCCGTAGACCTTCTCTTCGGCGTTGATGACCTCGGCGGGCTTGAGGTTCGGCACCAGCTGGTTGATGCGCACATACAGCTGGGGCGTCTCGTCGGCCGGGCCGGAGATGATCAGGGGCGTGCGGGCCTCGTCGATCAGGATGGAGTCGACCTCGTCGACGATGGCGAAATTGCGGTCGCGCTGGACTTTCTGGTCCGAGCTGAAGGCCATGTTGTCGCGCAGGTAGTCGAATCCGAGCTCGTTGTTGGTCGCGTAGACGACGTCGCAGGCATAGGCCGCGCGCTTGGCGGCCGGCGTCATGCCGGGAACCGCGACACCCACGGTCAGGCCGAGCGCGGTGTACACGGGACCCATCCACTCGGCGTCGCGGCGGGCCAGGTAGTCGTTGACGGTGACCACGTGCGCGCTCTTGCCGCCCATGGTGTTCAGGTACACGGCAAGGGTCGCCATCAGCGTTTTGCCCTCACCGGTTTTCATCTCGGCGATCTTGCCGAGGTGCAGAACCATGCCGCCCACCAGCTGCACGTCGTAGTGCCGCAGGCCGATGGTGCGCAAGGACGCTTCACGCACCGCCGCGAAGGCCTCGGGCATCAGCGCGTCGAGCGATTCCCCGTTGGCGTGGCGCTCGCGAAACTCGCCTGTCTTGGCTTTCAGCTCCTCGTCGGACAGGGCCTTGATGGAGTCCTCGAAGGCGTTGATCTTCTCGACGGCCCGGGACAGCTTCTTGACCAGCCGTTCGTTTCGGCTGCCCACGATCTTGGTGAAAATTTTATTGAACATTCGACAGGAATTCCGGTTTGCGGCGCCGATTGCTATCTGGGGTCGGCAGACTGCTGTTGCAAGCGTGTCCGCCGGCCGTAATCAGCGCAGTTGCTTGACGAAACGGGATGGATTGATGCGCCCGCCATCCTTGAGCACCTCGAAATGCACGTGCGGGCCCGAGGCCCGGCCGGTGCTGCCCAGCTGCGCGATCAGCTGACCGGCGGTTACCCGGTCGCCGGGTTTTACCGCCAGGTCCCGGTTGTGCGCGTAACGGGTGACGTACCCGTTGCCGTGATCGATCTCCACGGTATTGCCGTAGGTGGCGCGCGGGCCGGCCCAGGTCACCACGCCGGACGCCACGCTGAGCACGTCCGTTCCCGGCGTGCCGCTGAAATCGTAGCCCCAGTGCATCGAGCGCTCGCCGGTCAGCGGGTCGCTGCGCTCGCCGTAGCCGGAGGAAACCCAGCC
>JASFSI010000313.1:0-3094 GCA_050114495.1 Lysobacterales bacterium
GCCTGCAGAAGCTCATGGCCGCGGCAGGGCTGGGATCGAGGCGCGCACTGGAAGAACGGATCCGGTCGGGGGATGTCCGGGTGAACGACGCGCCGGCCCAACTCGGCGCCACGGTAAGCGCGGGTGACATCGTCGCCTTTGAACAGCACCGCTGGACCGTGGTCGCTCAGCCGCTGCAGCACCGCACCCTGATTTACAACAAGCCCGAAGGCGAGGTCACCACGCGCTCCGATCCGGACGGTCGGCCGACCGTCTTCGACCGGCTGCCGAAATTGCGCAACGCACGCTGGGTGGCGGTCGGCCGCCTGGACATCAACACCACCGGGCTGCTGCTGCTGACCACCGACGGTGAACTGGCCAACGCCATGATGCACCCCTCCGGCAAGGTCGATCGCGAATACGCCTGCCGCGTGCGTGGCGAAGCCACCGCGGAGCAGATCCAGGCCCTGTTGTCCGGCGTCGAACTGGACGACGGCCCCGCCGCGTTCAGCGACATACAGCCGGCCGGCGGCAGCGGCGAAAACCACTGGTACCACGTCACGCTGATGGAAGGACGCAACCGGGAAGTGCGCCGGCTCTGGGCCTCGCAGGGGCTGGTGGTCAGCCGCTTGAAGCGCGTGCGCTACGGCGCGGCCTTTCTGCCCAAGCGCCTGCACATGGGCAAATGGTCGGAAATCGATGCCCGTGATCATGCGGTGCTGCGCGAGGACGTCGGCCTGCCGGCAGCCGCGGCGGGCCTCTCCCTGAAAGGACTTCGAGGAAAGACCGGCGCAGCGCCGGCCAGGAAAAAACATCCGCCAGCTTCGCGCAAAAAGCGCGCGCCGCGTCGCCGATGAATCACGCGGAACTGCAGGAAGTTTTGCTTGAATTCATCTCGCGCGACCCCGCGGCGGACAGCGCGCACGACCTGTCACACATAAAGCGAGTTGTTAAGACAACGCGGTATCTTACTGATATTGAATGTGCAAATATTGACGTAACGCTGCCTGCAGCCTGGCTTCACGACTGTGTTGCCGTCGCCAAGGACAGCCCCCTGCGTTCACAGGCCTCGCGCATGGCGGCCGAGGCCGCCACCGCACACCTGGCCGGCATCGGCTACCCGGAATCGCTGCTTCCGGAAATCGCGCACGCGATCGAAGCCCACAGCTTCAGCGCGGGCATCCCCTGCCGCAGCCTCGAAGCGAAAGTGGTGCAGGACGCCGACCGCATGGACGCCCTGGGCGCAATCGGCATCGCCCGCTGCCTGGCGGTGGGCGGACGCTTCGGACTGCCGCTGTTCCATCCCGAGGATCCGTTCTGCGAGAACCGCGAACCGGACGAGCGTTCCTGGGCCATCGATCACTTTTACACCAAGCTGCTGAAACTTCCCGCAACGATGCAGACGCAGGCCGGGCGTGCCGAAGCAGAGCGCCGAGCGGACCTGATGCGGCGGTACCTGGCGGATTTGGCCGAGGAGATCCTGTAAGAACCCGCCCTGCGGGCGATCGGTCGCGCTTTTTGTTCGTCTTAAGGGTCGCCCGCGTGGCGGGCGCCTACGTGTCGTCGTTGAAATCGACCGTCTTCTGGCGCCGGCGGTTGACCTTGAGCCGTGTCACGTCCGGTCGTGAGTAATGCCCGGCGGGATCGAAATTCTGGCGCTCGCGAGCGACCTCGCGAAAATCCAGGTCCACGGTCCATAGCCCTTCGCAGCCGGTCTGCGGTTCCAGTATCCAGCGGCCGTCAGGCCCGGCCACGCAGGATCCGCCATCCGCCAGCCAGCCTTTCGCCGCCTTGCGGATTTTGTTCGCATGGGGAATGGCTTCGGAAATCCCGTCGGCATGCATCACGCCGCTGACCGACACGACGAATGACCGCGATTCCTGCGCAATGAACCGGGTGACGTCATCGGTGTTGCGGCGGCTGCCCGGCCAGACCGCGACGTGCAGGTTCTCTCCCTGCCCGTACAGGGCGGCGCGCGGCAGGGGCATCCAGTTTTCCCAGCAGTTCAGGCCGCCAACGGTAAACTCGCCAAGGCGGTGCACCCGCAGACCGTGGCCGTCACCCGGTGACCAGACCAGGCGTTCATCATAGGTCGGCATCAGTTTGCGATGGGCGGATCCGATGCTGCCGTCCGCGGTGATATACACCAGGCAGGCGTACAGGCTGAACCCGCCGCGCGCGCTGCTGCGCTCGACGACGCCGACATAGATCGCGATTCCGTGCTCCCTGGCTTTCGCGCACAGGGCATCCAGCTGCCCGGCAGCAAGGTCCACCGCGTTTTCCACGTAGTAGGCGTAGATGTCTTTCTGAACGTCGTCGTTGAAATGGGCACCGCCGGTCAAATCCGGCCAGAACGGGTAACCGGGTACGAGCGCCTCGCCGAATACCGCGAGCTGCGCGCCCGAGGCCGCCGCTGCGTCGACGTTTTCCAGGACTTTTTCGAGCGTGGCCTCGCGATCCAGCCAGGCCGGTTGCAGCTGCGCCAGCGCGACTTTCAGCATGGTTCGCTCCCGTCGCTTTTTGACGGGTGATATATCTCGCCGTCGGAGCGCGCGTAGTGCCGCAGGATTCCGGCCGCCTCGTCCCGAAGCAGCTCACCCATCGTGCGGATGCCGCGGCGGTTGAGCGCAGCCTGCCAATCATCCGGTTTCTCGCCTTCGTCGAAGCCGCAGGCTTCCGCGTCCTCGCGGCGCGCGCCCCAGGCCAGCGTCGCGATGCCGGACCATGGCACGGCGCCGTAGCACATGGCGCAGGGCTCGCAGGAGGTCGCCAGCAGCACCGGACCGGCTGACGCCAGGTTCCAGTGCCCGATCGCTGCCTGGGCCTGGCTGATCGCCACCATCTCGGCATGCGCCAGCGACAGGCCGGACGCCGTGACGCTGTTGACCCCGACCCCCAGCAAACGTCCGTTGCGCTCATCGACCACGACGGCGCCGAACGGGCCGCCCGTCCCGCGCTTGATATTTTCCGCGGACAAGGCAACCGCGAGCGACATCGCAGCCTCGGCGCCTTCCGTTTGGCTTGACCATTGATCAACATAAGGTTCAACCCAAGCGGGAACTTCGATGCAAATATCGGAAACTAATTTCACGAATTGGCCCTCTGGCGAACAACT
>JASFSI010000314.1:0-3085 GCA_050114495.1 Lysobacterales bacterium
CATCGCGATTGATCTCATGAGTAATGATGCATGTAACGTGCCAGCCCGGCATGGGCCAGAAGTCAGCCAATCCGCCTTCTTTGTGCACATTTAACCTGGCGAAATTCGCCAATCAGGCGCTGCATTTACCTTCATGTCTGAAAAATATCGAAATTACCGTAAGGCCTGTCGAACTGCTTTTTTACCTTCAACAGCAGACTCAAAACCAGGGCATGCTCGTCCTGGCACCTTCATTTTCGGGGACACTCGCCGGCGCGCACCTCCCTGTGGCGTTTCGGGAAAAACATCCTGTTTTTCAGACCCCGTCAATGAAGCTACTCAGGACTCACGCTTCATCAGGCGGCTACGTCCATGTCTTTCCAGGGATGTATGACGACAGGATGTCGTCATTCAAGCGCCACATGGACGTGCTCGAGCGTTCCCTGGAAAGATGTGACGAAGTCGCCGATGGCTTGCAGCAACGACCGGCTGATGAGCTGTAATGATATTTGATTCGGAAGCACGGTCAGGTTTTGACATAATGAGCCGTCATGGTTAAACCGATTACAGCCATTGCCTATCTCGATGCCCCGCGCCTGCTGCGGGCGCTGTCGGCCGGTATCGGGCACGTGTTCCAGCGGCGCGAATACCTGAACCGCATCAACGTGTTCCCGGTTCCGGACGGCGATACCGGCACCAACATGGCCTTCACCTTCAAGACCATACTCGAGGCGACCGAGTCGTCCCCGGACCACCGCGTGGACGACCTGATGGACCACATTGCCGAGGCGGCGCTGGACGGTGCGCGCGGCAACTCCGGCGCGATCATGGCGCAGTACTTTCACGGTTTTCGCAACGCGGTCGCGGGCAATCGCCTGTTGACGCCGCAGGGCTTTGCGGAAGCGGCCGTTTCCGGCGCCGAGGCCGCGTGGACCGCGATGTCCAAACCGGTGCAGGGCACGCTGCCGACCGTGTTGGAGGATTTTTCCATCGAACTCACCGAGCGCGTGGCAGAAGGTGTGAATGACATACAAGTGCTGCTGGCGCACGGAATCGAGCGCGCGCAGGCGTCGCTCGAGAATACGCCCAACCAGTTGCCGGCCCTGAAGCAGGCCGGGGTCGTCGATGCAGGCGGGCAGGGTTTCGTCGACCTGCTCGATGGAATCTGGACTTTTATCCAGAGCGGCGCGGTTGAGCAAACCGCCGTGGATCTCACGGGCGATCTGACCGGCCCGGTGGAGATTTTCGACCTGGGTGACCACCGTTATTGCACCGAGTGCGTGCTGGAAGGCGACGAACTCGACCGTGAAGCCATCATGCAGCGACTGGAGACCCTCGATTGCAGTTCGCTGGTGGTGGCGGGCGGGCGCCGCCGGGTTCGCGTGCACATCCACGTCAACAATCCTGCCGAGGTGTTCCTGGCTTGCGAAGATTTTGGTCAGATCAAGCAACAGAAAGCCGATGACATGTCGCAGCAGCGTGGCCTGATGGACCACGCGGGCGAAGTGGCCATCGTGATGGATTCGGGCGCCGACGTGCCGCCGGACGAGATCGACCGCCTCGGCATCCACCAGGTCCCGGTGCGCCTGAGCTTCGGCGACCGCGAGTACCTGGACCGGGTTTCGCTGACGCCGCAGGAGTTTTACGAAATGCTCGCGGCTGCCGACGAGGCGCCGCTGACTTCGCAGCCGCCAGCGCAGGACTTTGCGCGCGCTTACGCCCTGCTGACCTCGCATGGTTACATCGTCATATCCGTTGGCCTGTCGCAGAAACTCAGCGGCACCACGGCGGCAGCGCTGCAGGCAGCCGGCCGCGACGGCATCGGCGACGTGCGCGTGGTGGACAGCCTGAGCGCATCCGCCGGACAGGGACTGCTCGCCATGCTAGCAGCCGAGGCCGCGATGGACGGCTTGAGTGCGGAGGAGATCGAGAGCCTGCTGGCCGAGGCCATTCCCGAAACCCGCGTGCTCGGTATCGCCAACGATCTGCGCTACGCGGTCAAGGGCGGGCGCGTGCCGGCGTGGGTGGGAAAAGCAGCGAACTTCCTGCACATCAACCCCGTACTGACCGCGAACCGTGCAGGCGGAGTCGGACTGGACGGTGTTCACTTCGGGCGCGGCGCCAGTCCCCAACGGCTGGCGCGAACCGTTTTGAGAAAGATGGCGCCCGACCGGATGTACCGGGTTCTGGTTTCTCACGCCGACAATGAAGAAGGCGGCAAAATGCTGCGCCATATCATTCTCCAACGTCATGCCCGCATCCATTCCTGCCACGTCACCGAGGCAGGGCCGGCGCTGGGCGCGCATTTCGGCCCGGGCGGGCTGATCGTCGGGTTCACGCCGCAGCCGGACCGCCTGCACAAGGCAGGGAAGACGGCTTGACCTCCCTCGTCCTCAACGCGCTGATCGCCTATCTGCTCGGCTCGGTCTCGGGCAGCATGCTGATGGGCCGGCTGCGCGGCGTGGATATCCGCAAGAGCGGCAGCGGCAACGCCGGCGGCACCAACGCCTTTCGGACCCAGGGTTTCCTTTTTGCGCTGGGCGTGGTCCTGATCGACATCGGCAAAGGGGCGCTGGCGGCGGGCCTGGTGCCGATGCTCAACCTGGCGGGCGGAGACAACGCGGTCTCGACCGGGGTCCAGGCCATGGTCTGCGGATTCATGGCGGTTGTCGGGCACTGTTTCCCGGTCTGGTACGGCTTCCGCGGCGGCAAGGGGGCCGCGGCCGCCGTGGGTGCGCTGGCCGTCATTCAGCCGGTCGTACTGGTCCCGATGTTCCTGGTCTGGGTGCTGACGCTGATCACGACCGGCTGGGTCGGCCTGTCGACCATCCTGGCGTCACTGAGCCTGGTTCCTGCCTTTGCCGCCTGGGGTGATTCGAGCGCGCAGCTCTGGTTTGCAATACTGCTCGCCGCTTTCATCGTCGGGCTGCACCATGCGAACATCAGGCGCATGCTCGCTGGCAGCGAGAACCGCTTCGACAAGATTCGCCTGGTGAACTGGTTCGGACGTGACTGACGTTCTTGACGCCGACCGCATCGCCGAAGGCCTGGGCCAGCCGCAACGCAGCCTGCTGGGCGGCCTCACCGTACTGCCGGAAGTGGATTC
>JASFSI010000315.1:0-3081 GCA_050114495.1 Lysobacterales bacterium
CGGCACCGCGCGCACTTCGTAGCCCCGCGCCAGTTCGGCGCTGCCGATCTGCGGCACCAGGTTGCCGCGCACGGCCTCGGAAAGCGGCAGCACATGGTAACGGCCTTCGGTCCAGACCAGCGTGGCCCCGTTCCAGCGCAGCAGCAGCTCCAGGATCGGCAGCAGTTGCTCGCGCGTGACCGGTTTGGACGTGGAGAAGGTCACCTCACCGCCCACGCCAGGGGCGATCACGAAGGTTTCCTGGAGCACTTCGCCGAGCACCGTGTGCACGACCGACTGGATCGATTCGCCCTCGAAGTTCAGGACGATTTCGCCGTCTTCCGAGACGGGGCGCTCCTGCCTTCGGGCAGCCTCTTCGTTGATAAAAACCCCGGTGCCCTCGTAGATTTCCGTGTCGACGATACCCGGATCGTCTTCCACCGCACTGCCCAGCACAACTTCTTCACTACTCACCGGCGATTCGGAAGCGGAACGAATGGTCTTGCCGGTGCTGGTCGGCCGCACGGTCGAGTAGCCGGTCGTGCAGCTTGCCGTGACCAGCGCAATCACGGCCAAGATGGCCAGCCGCGTCATTATTTTGTTCCGGTCCAGCTTGTCCAGGTACGTATTACTGTTCACTCTCATCATCCTTATCATTCTTGCGGGACAGCATCATTTTCTGAATGGCCGAACGGTAGTCCGGCGGCGCTGTCCTTGGCGCTTGTTCACCTTCTTCGGCTGCCCGCTGCAATTCTTCGCGGCGCTCGGCGATGCGCTGCCGAATCTCCTCCGCCCGGGTCATCGGCTGCTCGCCGGCCTCGCCCGCCGCGGGACTATCCTCAGCCGCCTGCCGCGCCTTCCTCTGTTTCACGAGTTCCGGCGGCTCTTCGATCACCTCGTCGTGCATTTGCAGTTCCAGCAGCACCTGTTCCCCGCGGCCGGATTCCAGCGTGGCGGTTCGCGGCTCGATGGCGCTGATGCGCCAGCTTCCGTAGTCGCCCTCAAGCGGCTGTCCTTCCATCGCAATGAGCGATACCGGCGCCTTGCTGTCTTTTTCACGCAGCGTCGCGATGCGCATGTCAGGCGTGATCACGATACCGACCAATTCCACTTCCGGCGCCTCGACCACCTCGTCCTCGGCTTCTTCCTCGTCTTCATCGTTCTCCGCCAGGCCGATGATCGGCTGACGCGACTCGTTGAACAGCGGTCGCGCGGTGATCTCGGCGTAACGGTCGATCGGCTGGGCCGCAGGCAGCTGCGGAATCTGCCCGCCCAGGACCGATTCCGCCGGATCGACACCGGCATCGGAACCGGTGGGCGGCAGCATCCACGCCAGCCCCAGCATGCCGTTGAGCAGCAGCAGTGCGGCGCAGACTGCGGCCAGCACCTTGGCAACGGGATTGGCAAGGAGCTGGTCGATCATGGGCTTTCTCTCAGGTAGCCGGACATGTTGAAGCGAATATCCAGCAGCGCGTTCTGCGGCGTGTCATCCGACCGGCGTCTTCGAGTGCGCGGCTTGATCACGGTGAGCTCCTCGGTGAGGATCATCGGTACGCCGGTCTCCAGAGAATAGACGATCTTGGTCAGGTCCTCGATGCCGCAGCGCATGCGGGCGTTTACCGTGACGCGCTGGAACCGTTCCTCGACGCGCGGCCGCACCGGCTGCCGGCTGACAATCTGGCAGGTGTCTTCGGTCTGCGTGCGGATCATGCGGTTCAGCTGTTCCGACATACCGGCCGCCGCTTCGTTGAAGTCGTCTCCTTCCAGGAACAGCGACGCATCCGCACGACGGGACTGCAGCTCACGCAGCCTCGCCTCGTAGTCGGCACGCCGCGAAGCAATCTGCTCAAAACGGCCGAGCTGCTCGGAGAGCCCGGCGATTTCCTCGCTGTACTCGAAGTGGCGCATGAAGAACCAGTGGAAACACACCAGGTATACCAGGATCAGCACGATCACCAGCAGCAGCACCGCGGTCAGGCGCCCGCTTCCCTGCTCAGGAACCAGCGTCATCTTTATTCTCCGGAACGCTCACCTGCGCATTGATCTCAAAAATCTCCAGCCCGGACCGCACGTCCAGGCGGGTCGAACCGCGGAACGCAGCCGCGTCGAGATAGGGCGACTCGTTCACTTTTTCGATCAGCTGCTGGGCGTTCGCCGACTTGCCCTGGAGCTGGATCGACGACGGGTTGATGACCAGGCGGTCGAGATAAGTGTCGTCCGGCAGCAGCCGGGTCACGTCAGCCAGCAATTCCACCGCGAGCGGGACCTGGGCGCGCCGTGTCGCCAGGAAGCCGGCGGCCTCGGCGGCGCTGGTGATCTGCTTGCGCACGCGGTCGACCTGCATGGCTTCTCCGCGAACATCCGCGATGGCGCTCTCCAGTTGATTCACCTGGTGCTGGCGCAGGGACAGGGACAAGGCCATGGCCAGCACCAGCAGGACGGCGGCCGCGGCGCCAAGCGCCCAGTTGACGCGCATGCGCGTATTGACCACCCGGTGGCGCTGGTCCTCGGGCAACAGGTTCAGGCCCAGGGTTTGCTCGCCTTCACGAATGTCGACGCCGGACAGCTGCAGCCCCCGCCCGGACAGTTTTTCAATCGCCTTGTCGACCTCGGCACGCGGAGCGACGTACATCAGCAGGCGCAGTTTTCCACCGGCCCCGCCGCGTTCCAGGACCTCCCAGTCAAAGTAGACCGCGGACGCCTTGAACGGTGTCTGGCGATCCATCTCGAAGGAGAGCACCTGGGCCAGGTTCGACTCGGTTGCGACCGGCAGGGTAACCTCGCGGGACAGTACTTTTTCGGAATCGAGCAGCAGGTAGACCGGGGCTTCCTCGAGCTCATTTTCGCGCTTGAGGTCATTGACCTGCTGCCGCTGCAGTGCCGACTCTGCCGTGAGCGCGAGCCGACCCACCGATCGCAGCCTGCGGTTCTCGTCCACGGCCAGGCTCATGGTCTCGTCGCCCAGCAGGACCGTAAGGCGGCGCGAAGCGTGTGTCAGCTTCTCCCGCCAGGACTCGGGCAGCACCAGCTTCAATTCCTCGATCCACCACGAGAAAAACGAGCCGACCGGGCCCGTCTGGACGCGGCGGCGCAGTTCCTGGA
>JASFSI010000316.1:0-3067 GCA_050114495.1 Lysobacterales bacterium
ATAGAATTCCAAGGCGCGTACGTCCCTGACTTCTGGGGCGATGAAGATATCGGGTCTTCGGTTCCGCAGTTTCTCGTCGATTATGGCTTTTTGCATTACCTCGATGGAGTTGAACAGTATTTCGAAGTAACCCAGCTCAGCAGAGCCCGGTCGGCTGCGTACGCCGCTTACATCGATTCCAACGACGATGTCGCAGTCCTCGAACAAGAGATCCCAGGGCACCGGATTGACCGTGCCGCCATCGATCAACACGCGGTTTCCCATTACGACGGGTCTGAAGACACCGGGTATTGCCATGCTGGCCTGGACTGCAGGGAGCAGCTTTCCGGAGTTCAGGATTACCTGTTCTCTCTTCCAGAGATCGCCAGCTACGACGTCCATACGGATCTCGAGGTCTGAAAAATCTCTCGGCTCGATCGACTGATAGAAATGAGAAAGAATTTTTTGGCTGTCCAGCAGGCCGCCGTTACCCAGTTCCAACTCTACAAGTTCGAGCCAGTTCAACGCCTGTGCGGATAGCAGGTCGTATAGGCTGTCCGATTCCTTCGTCATGAATGCCTGGTTGGCCAGGTCCCTGATTTTCGACGCGCTCATACCGGAGGCATACATCGCGCCAATAACAGCACCAATGCTTGCGCCCGCGATCCGGTGGGGGCGTATTTCCAGCTCATCCAGAACTTCGAGCATCGCAATGTGCGCCAGGCCGTTGGCACCCCCTGCACCCAGCGCAATACCGATCCGCTGGCCTGCACTGCCAAGCGATCTGTCACCGGTCGAGGCCAGCGTCGAAACGTCGTTACTCGCCCCGATTGTCGCTTTGAGTGGGGCGGAAGGGATTGCCATTAGCGGAATGCAGAGCAGCAGGTCTCGCCGGGTAAGCTTGCTATTAAGAAGTTCCATTAGCCAGTCCTTCTCGTTGGTATGTTCAAACCTTCACAGACTGCGAAAATATAAAATGGGCAGTACGGGTGTTTGGTCCCTTTATTTGAACTTGCGTTGACCATGCTAACAAGACCAGTAACTTAACTGGATAATCCAGACTTTGCCTTGTCAAGATTTTGACAATGGAAAGAGCCGTGTTCGTTTTGGCTCAGTTGCGGCGATCCCGAGTCGAACGCTAATTGCTTCAGAGAATGCGAGTAAACGGAAGTTTGTATTCCTTAAGCCTGAAATCACCGGTCTCCACGCTGGATGAAAAATGTAAAAGCGAAGAGTACCGCCGACGCCAGCAAAGTTAACGCAACGATCGACTGGGAATAAGCCCAGAAAATCTCGCCGGCGGCTACGTTTCCCCGAAACGAATTTGTTGTATTTGAAAAGTTGAACGCCCAATTAGCCGCCAGGCCGTACGCGACGAACCCCCAGGCGGCGCATAAAAACAGCAAGATGGTCATCAGCGACCTGGAAATCCGGGACAGGCGGGTTTCTCGATTCAGAAATCGATGAAACCCCAGGAAAGAGGCCATCGGGAGCGAAACGATGCCTGCCCAGGCTATCAGAGTTCCAAGCGGAAACCCCGGCCATCGGGCCGACTCGGCCAGCAGCCAGGGTGAAGCCGTCGCCAGTAAATACACACTGCAGCCAAAAACCCCAAGAGTCAGAATCACTGCGAATCTTCTTTGCAGTTTGCTCACTCCAATCTTGCTCCAGAAACCATCAGCAGTTTCGACGTTGTCCTGTTTGCAATCTATACCAGGTGCTTAAGCATGTGAAAACGCCGAGTCGGGGTGACAACAGCCAGTGCACTTAATAGCCCGCCCGGCTCCACAAGCAGGCGTGCAACGGAAGCCAGGCGCTGAAGATCAGTAAAGGGCAACCGGGTTGGCTGGTGACCCCGTCGCGCCCTTCAGCTTGAGCGGCGACCAGGCGAACAGGAACTCGTACGCCTTGTCCCTGGCCAGTTGGCTCAGGTCCAGGTTCTCGATGTTCCAGATACCGCTGCGAGTCATCATCTTTACGTGGCACTCGAAAGGCTGAGCGGTTTCGCCGCTGAAGTCCGCCGCAACCGCCTCGGTCGACGCGGAGTCGCCGCCCCACAGAATGATTTTGCGGGAAGCAAGGTATTCGCAGGCCGACAGGCCGAAACCCGGGCCGCCGGCATTGAACTCGGCGATTCGCCGCTGCTTCTCGGCCGCGTCGAACGTGTCCCATTTCGACGGGTGCCAGATGTCGCCGTGGCCGGTGTACAGGAAAACGCAGTCGCCTTCGCCGATGGGATCGATGCCCTGCCTGGCGATCATCGCCTCGATGTCCGCGGGGGTGACGATGCCCGGATCGTTCGAACGCTGCGTCGGTACCGGCAGCCGACCGCCGCGATAGGCGACGGCATCGAGCAGCACGCCGCGGCATACGAAGCCGACCTGCGCCACGTGTTCGACGCCGAGGGGGCCGAGGCCGCTGGCGGAGACATCGGGGTCCTCGAGGTAACGGCCGTTGTAAAAGAAATCCCCTTTCGAGGTCCGCACGCCGATGTGGCCGGGGCCGTCGAACTGAGTCCCCACCTGGCCGATTTCGGCTGACAGAAACTCATCGTTGCCGACGGCCATCTGTTCGCCCATGGGCTCGTAGGTGGGCAGGCCCGGAATCTTCAGCTCCCAGCTGCGTGCGCCGAACAAGGGCATGTCCGACTGGTAGACCTTGCCGAGCGTGGCGACTTTCCCCTGCCGGACGAGCTTGACGGCACGCAACACCATTTCCGATGTCGTCCGGTTTACCGCTCCCACCTTGTCGTCCGCGCCCCATTCACTGGGCGCCCAGTTTTCCTGCAACGGCTGGTCGTTTTGCGCCAGCGCCTGGCCGACAAACAACAAGCCCAGGCAAGCCATTCCGACGGGCTTGCGCACGGGCAACGTGATTACCGTGTTGATGAGACGAATCATCGAAATCATGGAATATCTTCCCTCTGTTGTTGACCATCTGTCATCGAGCTCCGGCTTTCATGCCGGCAGCTGGCCGGCAGGATTTCCGTGCAGCGTAGTGTGCATCAGGTGACTCGGCAGGCACAATCGAGTTCTGCAAAGGGCAGGGCACGGTCATTGACTGAGCTCGCGAGACTGGTTCTCCTTGT
>JASFSI010000317.1:0-3050 GCA_050114495.1 Lysobacterales bacterium
GCCACTTCCAGCCGGCCGCGCAAGGTGAGGTCGAAGTCCTCAGCGCCTGCTTTTGTCAGGCGCATGAGCTTCCACAGGTCCAGCGAACTCATGCCACCTTCCTCGTTACCGATCTCGGCCAACGTTTCCCGCAGCGGAGCATACCGGTTCTCGGCGCCGACCGCCTGCTGATTCACCTGGTCCCAAAGCTGCAGGTCGACCCGCAGACCGGCGTCGGGCGCGTGGCAGGCGGAGCAGCCGACCGACTGCATGTGCATCGGGGCGTTCGGCAGCCATTTTTCATGGGCCAGCTTGGCTACTTCATGGCAGCTCATGCAGGTTGAGACGAGGTAGCCGGTCGACGCGACGGCGGATATATCGTGGGCGCTGTGGCAGTCCGCGCAGACCGGCGCCTTGAAGTGGTCGGCCCGAAAGCGGTTGCCCTGGCTGCGGGCGGTGCCGTGGACGCTTTCCTCGTAAGCGGTGAAGATGTCCGTGTGGCATTTGCTGCACGGCTTGCCGCTGTCCCGGTCGTAGGTTTCGTGGCGCTGAATGGCGTGCGCGCTGTGGCAGTCCGAGCACAAAGGCGCCTTGTCGCTGCCTGCACGAACGAGGTTGGCGTGCACACTGCCATCGTAGGCCTCGTACTTGGCCCGGTGGCACTGGCGGCAGCTTTCGTTCTGTTTCTGGGAATAGACGCGGTGATTTTCGATGGGCTGACGTGACGGGTGCTTGCCTTTAGCGACGTCCCGGTGGCAGCCGGTGCAGCCGATCACGGTGTGAACCGAGCTGTCGAATGCGTCCACGTCGACCTTGAGCGAGAGAACCTCGCCGTCTTCCAGCTTTTTCTTCAGCCCCCTGCTGTGGCATTTCACGCACTTTGCATCGGGGTCCGGCGCATTGGCCGCATCCTGCGCCAGCACGTCGATCGGCGCCACCGCCATCCAGGCGCCGGCCAGAAATATCACTGCAGCGGCAAGGAGCGGATGAATCCGTCTGTGCTTTTCAGTAGTCATGTTTTACCCGCTCGACTGGTATCGCCGGAATTTTTCTTTTGCCTTGACTCAAGCAGGGAGCGGGAGAACTGGAAGAAGCCGACAACAGGCAATGCCACCAGGTAACTCAGTGCAATGAAGGGCGATGCCAGGAACAGCAACACGTTCACGATGAAGCGCGAAACACGCCGCCATCCCTGAGGCTTTTCTTGTGTACGACCGGTTTGTTCGCTCAATGCTCTACCCCGAGGGTCCGTGCGCCGTCTGCATCGAACCGGCCCTCAGGGCCGGCCGCTGCGAGGCGAAAGGCCGGATTCGCTGGATACTCCTGTCGAGTCCGACCTTTCGCGGTGCGGTCGTTTTACTTGGTCGGAACTTCCGCGTGGCAATTCAGGCAGTCCACAACCTGTTCGCTGACGTCTTCCGCGTGCGGAATTTCTTCAACGTAGGTATGGCAGTCCACGCAGGCCCACATTTCATGGGCTTCGGCAAAGAACCCGCCTTCCGGGTTGTGCACCTGGATCATGTTGGGATCGGCCGGTGCGGAACGTTCGGTTCCGTCGTGGCATTCCAGGCAGGTCGCGTCATCGGTGACGTCCTGGGCGAGGGCGGCACCTGAAGCAGCCAGTGCAAGGGCGGTAGCGAACGCAATTCGTGAAACAAATTTCATGTCGTCTCCTTAATCTCAGCTTACGGACACGGGTAAACCCAGTGCAATATAGGAATTTTGCCGGCTGGGCGGGATGACACAGATCAGAACCCTAGAAATATGGAATGCATGTCACGCGTATTTCTTGACCTCCGTGCGGTTTCAGGCTGAAGGCAGGTAGCGCACCAGCAGGGCAAACCCGGGATTCGCGACCGCATCCAGGCCCTGCAGCCCGATGCGCACCACGTGACCCGATCCCGGTGCGGCTTCGATCCGGTTGCCGTCGCGGTCGCACAGGTTTTCGAGCACGAAACGCCGGTTGCCCTCCGGTGTCACCAGTTCCATCTCGTCGCCGGCCTCGAAGCGGTTTTTCACGTTGACCGTCAGCCAGCCGTTTTCGTTTTCCAGCAGTTCCCCCACGAACTGCTGGCGGTCGCTGCGCGAGACGCCGCGTTCATAGTTCTGGTATTCCTTCGGTGGGTGCCGCCGGTAAAAGCCCTCGGTATAGCCCCGGTTTGCGAGTCCTTCGAGTTCGTCCATCATCGACATTTCGAATTCCCGCCCCGCCACCGCGTCATCGATGGCGCGCCGGTAGACCTGCGCCGTTCGCGCGGTGTAGTAGAACGACTTGGTGCGGCCCTCGATCTTCAGCGAGTCGATCCCCATTCGGGCCAGTTCGCCTACGTGCTGAACGGCGCGCAGGTCCTTTGAATTCATGATGTAGGTGCCGTTCTCGTCCTCGTAGGCCGGCATCAGTTCGCCCGGCCGGGTTTCTTCTTCCAGCAGCATGACGGGCAGTTCCGCGGTTTCTTCATGCGCCCGCGGATGCAGCGGGACCACGTCCCCGGTAGCGGTTTCGCGCGCTTCCATGGCGTTGTATTTCCAGCGGCAGGTGTTGGTGCAGGCGCCCTGGTTGGAATCGCGGTGCGACATGTAGCCTGACAGCAGGCAGCGGCCGGAATAGGCGATGCACAGCGCGCCGTGCACGAAGACTTCCAGTTCGATGTCCGGGCATTCCTCGCGAATCTCGGCCACTTCCTTCAGCGACAGTTCGCGCGACAGGATGATGCGTTTCAGGCCGATCTGCTGCCAGAAGCGGACCGTGGCGTAGTTCACGGCGTTCGATTGCACCGAGAGGTGGATGGGCAGGTCCGGCCAGCGCTCGCGCACCATCATGATCAGGCCCGGGTCGGACATGATCAGCGCGTCCGGTCCCATGTCGACGATGGGTTCGAGGTCGGCGAGGTAGGTACGCACCTTGTTGTTGTGCGGCGCCACGTTGCTGGCCAGGAAAAAGAGCTTGCCCAGGCGGTGGGCTTCCTCGATGCCCTGCGCCAGCACGTCCTCCTTGCTGAACTCGTTGTTGCGCACGCGCAGGCTGTAGCGCGGCTGACCGGCATAGACGGCGTCCGCGCCATACGCGAAAG
>JASFSI010000318.1:0-3037 GCA_050114495.1 Lysobacterales bacterium
GGTGAGAAAGTCTCCGCCGGCAGCTGAGGCGACTTTCACGGCCGTTTCCATCAGCGATTCGCGGGACCCCGCGGTCAACGTGGCGTGCCCGATCTTGCGGCCGGGACGCGGCTCTTTGCCGTACTCATGCCAATGCAGGCCGCTGAAGGCCATCAGTCGCTCACGGCCCGGCAGTTGACCGATCCAGTTGAACATCAGTGAATGCCGCGCCAGGTCGGTCGGCCCCAGCGGCAGGCCGGCAACGGCGCGCACGTGGTTCTCGAACTGGGAGCAGGACGAACCGTCGATTGTCCAGTGCCCCGAATTGTGAACGCGCGGGGCGATCTCGTTGGCCAGCAGTTCACCGTCTCTCAGAAAGAACTCCACCGTCAGCACGCCGCGATAATCGAAATGCCGCAACAGACGCCGTACCTTGTCCTCGGCGGCTGCCTGCAGCGCGGCATCGAAATCGCCCGGGCGGCTCAGCGCCAGGATACCGTGGTCGTGGACATTCCGGGTCAGCGGCCAGAAGCGTTCTTCCCCGTCGTGTCCCCGCACGCCCACAAGCGAACACTCGGCCTGGAAGGGTACAAAAGCCTCCAGGATCAAGGCCCCCTCGCCCAGCCGCTGCCAGGCCCGTTCGAGATCTTCGGGGTCCCGCAACACGGCCTGGCCTTTGCCGTCGTAACCCAGGCGACGGGTCTTGAGCACGGCCGGATAGCCCAGGCGTTCGACGCCCTCGAGCAGGTCCGTGCGGCTCGAAACCGCGTGGTACGCCGCCACGCCGATGCCGAGATCGGTCAGCAGCTTCTTTTCGACCAGCCGGTCCTGGCAGGCGCCCAAGGCGTCGGAGGCCGGGTAAAGCGGGCAGATTTGCTCGAACGCTTCGGCCGTTTCCTGCGGTACGTTCTCGAAATCAAACGTCGCAACGTCGACCGAACGGGCCAGTTCGCGGGCCGCCTCGATATCGGAAAACCCGGCGTTCAGCAGCTCGCCGACGACTGCGGCGCAAGCCTTGGGAGCGGGATCAAGAAAATGAAAATCGAGGCCCAGCGGAACGCCGGCCAGGCCCATCATGCGGCCCAGCTGGCCGCCGCCCAGGACTCCGATCCGGCGGACCGGTGTTGACACGGACGGCACGGTCTCAGGCCCGGCTCGGGTCCGGGTTGGCCAACACCGACTCGGTCCGCTCGCGACGAAAAGACTCGAGCGTACTGCGCACAGCGGGATCGGAATTTCCGACGATGGCGGCAGCCAGGAGACCCGCATTCGTCGCGCCCGCGACACCGATGGCGAGCGTGCCGACCGGGATGCCGGCCGGCATCTGGGCGATCGAAAGCAGGGAGTCTATGCCGTTCAGCGCGCGCGACTGCACCGGCACGCCCAGCACGGGCACCACGGTTTTGGCCGCGACCATGCCGGGCAGGTGCGCGGCTCCGCCGGCGCCGGCGATGATCACCTGCAGCCCGCGTTCGACGGCCTGTTCCGCGTATTCGAACATCAGGTCGGGCGTACGATGAGCCGAGACGACGCGCGTTTCGAAAGGAACGCCGAGCTGCTCCAGGGCATCCGCAGCATGTTTCATGGTTTCCCAGTCGGACTGGGACCCCATGATGATTCCCACCAGCACTTTATCGCTCACTTGCCGCCACCTGTCTGCCTGAATTCGTGAAACCGCGGATTGTAACAGGATTTGCGAAACATCGGCTCGATCTCCAGTACAATACGGCTGTCTGTGAACACGATGGAAAGCCCCATGCCAATCGACGGGAAATTGCTGGAAATCCTCTGCTGCCCGGTGAGCAAGACACCGCTGACGCGCCTGACCGCAAACCGCCTGAAAAAACTCAACGACGCCATCGCTGAAGGCGCCGTGCAGTACGTCAACGGCGACGCCGTGACGGACACCCTGCGCGAAGCACTGGTAACGGAAGACGACAAGGTCATTTACGCGGTCGTCGACGGTATAGCCGTGTTGCTCGAGGACAAGGGAATCGGCACCACCCAGCTGCAGGACTTTTAAAATGGCAGGCAACGGTCCGCTGCCGCCGTCCCCGATGACCGTGCGCGACGACGTGCGGCGGGCTATCCGGGAAGACTTCGGTCCGGGTGACTGCACCGCGCAGCTGATCGACGCGGAAGCCCGGCTCGAAACACGCGTGATCTGCCGTGAAGAAGCCGTGCTCGCGGGCAGGGCCTGGTTCGATGAAACCTATTCGCAGATCGACAGAGCCGTGAACATCGAATGGTTTTTCGAAGACGGCGAGCCCATGCGGCCCGATGACGCCGTGTGCCGGGTGGACGGCCCGGCGCGCGCGATATTGAGCGGGGAGCGAACGGCCCTCAACTTCCTGCAGACACTCTCCGGCACGGCCACGCGAACGCGGCGTTACGTCGAAGCCGTGGCGGATACCGGTGCCATAATCCTCGATACGAGAAAAACCCTGCCCGGTTTGAGGCTGGCCCAGAAATACGCGGTCCGCTGCGGCGGCGGCAGCAACCACCGGATCGGCCTGTTCGACGCGATCCTGGTGAAAGAAAACCACATTTCAGCGGCCGGATCGATCCAGGCCGCGGTCGCCCGGGCCAAGGGGCTGTACCCGGACCTTCTGCTCGGGGTCGAGGTCGAAACGCTGGCTCAGCTCGACCAGGCATTCGAGTCCGGCGCCCAGCGTGCACTGCTGGACAATTTTTCAACGGACCGGCTCATCGAGGCCGTCAGGCGCTACAAGGGACGCATCGGCCTGGAGGCCTCCGGCGGAATTACCTTGAAAAACGTCCGTGACGTGGCGCTGACTGGCGTTGACTTCATTTCCACCGGCGACCTGACCAAGAGCCTGCACGCCGTGGACTTCTCGATGCGTTTCATTTGATTCGCCGGCCGCGCCGGGGTGGCATCGAGTCACTCCGGAAGCAGCTTGCCGGGGTTGAGTATTCCTGCCGGGTCGAACAGCCGCTTGATGCCGCGCATCATCTCGATCTCCGCTGCGCTGCGCGTGGTCGAAAGCCAATGTGCTTTCAGCAGCCCGATGCCGTGCTCCGCCGAGGCCGAACCGCC
>JASFSI010000319.1:0-3035 GCA_050114495.1 Lysobacterales bacterium
GCGACAAGCCACTATACTCAAGGGCCGGTCACACAGGCCCCCTGCGGGCCGTCGAGGAAACAGGATGCTGCGTTTCGCCATGGTGCTCATGTTAACGATTTCACCCGGCCTCGCGTCGGAACCGTCCACCGTTCACGACCTGATCATTCGCAACGGCACCGTTTACGACGGCAGTGGGAGCGCGCCTTACGAGGGCGATATCGCGATCGACGGTGACCGCATTACCGTCGTTGGCGATCTGTCCGGGCATCGCGCGAAGAATGAAGTCGACGCAGAGGGACTTGCGGTGGCGCCCGGTTTCATCAACGTTCTGAGCTGGTCCAACCTCTCCCTGCTGCAGGACGGGCGCTCGCTGAGCGACATCATGCAGGGCGTCACGCTGGAGGTGATGGGCGAGGGCCACTCGATGGGGCCCTGGAACGAGGCGATGAAGAAGCAGCGCCTTAAGGAGCAGTCCGACATCCGTTACGACATCGCCTGGACCACGCTGGGCGAGTATCTGCAGCACCTGGAGGACCGCGGGGTTTCCACCAACGTGGCCTCCTTCGTCGGCGCTTCGTCGGTGCGCGTTCACGAGATGGGCTACGCAGACCGGCCCGCCTCGGCTGCGGAACTCGAGCGGATGAAAGCACTGGTGCGCGAGGCCATGCGCGAGGGCGCCATCGGCCTGTCCTCGGCGCTGGTTTATGTGCCGGGCAACTTCGCCTCGACCGAAGAACTGGTGGAACTGGCTCGTGCCGCGGCCGAATTCGACGGCCTCTATACGTCGCACATGCGTAACGAGGGCAACACGATTTTCGATGCGCTGGACGAATTCATCACCATCGTGCGCGAATCGGGAATCCGCGGCGAGGTGTACCATCTCAAGGTTTCCGGCAAGCAGAACTGGAACAAGCTGGACGAGGTCATTCGGCGCATCGAGGCCGCGCGGGCGGAAGGCCTGGCCGTCACCGCCGACATGTACACCTATCACGCCAGTTCCACCGGCCTCACGATCGAGCTGCCCGGCTGGGCCCGCGAAGGGGGTCACGATGCGATGGTCGAACGGCTCAAAGATCCTGCGCTGCGGCCGAAGATCGCGGCCGACATGGACATGATTCCGCCGGAGGACCTGTTACTGACCAGTTTTGAAAACCCGGCGCTGCGGCACCTGACCGGCCGGACCCTGGCCGAGGTCGCGGCCGCGCGGGGTAAGACGCCCGAGGAAACGGCTTTTGACCTGATTATCGAGGACGACAGCCGCGTCGGGACCGTGCGCTTCACGATGAGCGAGGACAATATCCGCAAAAAGATCGCGCTGCCCTGGATCAGTTTCTGTTCCGACTCGGCCTCGCAGGCGCCGGAACCGCCGTTCACGCATTCGCAGCCGCATCCGCGCGGCTACGGCGCGTTCGCCCGCCTGCTCGGCAAGTACGTGCGCGACGAGGGCATCATTTCGCTGGAGGAAGCCATTCACCGCCTGACGCAGCTGCCCGCTGCGAACATGAAACTGGACCGGCGTGGAGCGCTCGCCCCCGGCCACTACGCCGATGTCGTGGTGTTCGACCCGGAAGCCATCGCCGACCGGGCGACCTTCGAGGAGCCGCATCAGCTGGCCGAGGGCATGGTGCACGTTTTCGTCAACGGTGAGCAGGTGCTCAAAGACGGCGAACACACCGGGGCGAAACCCGGGCGGTTCGTGAAGGGTCCGGGTTACCGCCGGGAACCGTGAAGCGTCCCGCGACCATTCTTTATGCGGTGGCCCTGCTGCCAGTGGTCGCCGTGGTCACCGCCTATCAGCTGAACATCCACGCCGGCGACGCGCTGGATCCGCGCTTCGTCTGCAACCCGTATTGGGACGGCTGCGTATCGATCAGCCGGGCGGCCCGCTCCGGCCCGGGCCTGCACCTGTTTCGCGCGTTGATGATGCCCTGTGCCGCGCTGCTGTTCTTCGGCTGGTTCCTTGTACGGGAATGGCTGGCGGCGCAGGATGCCGCGTCTCCCCGGTCCGCTCGCGCGGTCTTCGCTTTGGGGGCCGTGGGTGCGGTCTTCCTGGTGGTCTACGTGGCCTGGCTGGGCACCGACGGCGACCTGTACCGCTGGCTGAGGCGATACGGCGTGATTCTCTATTTCGCCGGTACCGGGCTGGCCCAGCTGCTGCTGCTACGGTTGCTGTGGCCGCTTCGAAAAACACTGGCCGGGGGCCGATTGCGCACTCCCATCCTTGTCCTGACGGTTCTCGTCAGCATGCAATGGGCCATGGGCGTGGCCTCGCTGGCCAAGGCGCTGTTCCTGGGCGACCCCGACCTGGTCGACCGCATTGAGAACGTCATCGAGTGGCTTTACGCATTACCGATGGCGCTGGCGTTCATACCGGTTGCAATGTTGCTCGAACGGTCGGGCTTTCAGGTTCGCTACGGGTCGGACCGGGAGAGAACGTGATGAGGCCGGCATTGTTTGCCGTTTCCCTCGTCCTGCTGGCGCTTCCGTGCGCGGTTCTCGCAGAGAAAAATCCCGGCGTCGTGGACGGAAACCTGCATTACCATCATGATCTTGACGGCCGCTGCGTGCTGCCGCGCGACGTGATCGTCTGGACGCCGCCGGGCTACGAAGCCGATACCGAACGCCGTTACCCGGTGTTGTACATGCACGACGGTCAGAATGTTTTCGATCCTGCCAGCAGCTACATCGGTGTCGAGTGGCAGGCCGACGAGACGGTCGTACGCCTGGTGGAGGAGGGCGTAATTGAACCGATGATCGTGGTCGGCCTGACCCATACGATCCTGCGCGACAAGGAATATTCGCCGGGACCGCGTGGACGCGGCTACATGGAATTCCTGGTCAAGCAGGTCAAGCCGATGATCGATGAGAAATACCGCACTCGGCCCGGCAAGCAGCACACACTGACAGCGGGTGCATCGATGGGCGGACTGATCGCCTGCATGCTGGGCTGGTCTTACCCCGACGTATTTGGCGCGGTGATGTGCTTCTCGCCGGCCTTCACGGTCAAAGGGCAGGCCGACTGGTCGCGTTTCTTTACTGAATCCGAAGGCGGC
>JASFSI010000320.1:0-3035 GCA_050114495.1 Lysobacterales bacterium
CCCAGGCAGTTGGCCCACCAGGCAAGCTCCTCGACCAGCGCGGGGTCTTTTGCGACGACCGCGCCGCCGACCACGTCGGAATGGCCATTGATGTACTTGGTCGTGGAGTGCAGCACGATGTCTGCGCCCCATTCCAGCGGATTCTGACCGACCGGCGACAGGAACGTGTTGTCGGCAACCACCAGCGCATCGATTTCCTTCGCGGCCGCCGCGATCGCTTCGATATCGCTGATGCGCAGCAGCGGATTGCTCGGGGTTTCGATCCAGACCATGCGCGGTCGACGCCGCAGAATCTGTTCCACGGACGGCCCGGTCTCCCACAGCGGCAGCCACTGCATATCGAACAGGCCCCGGGCGGACATCGTGCTGAACAGGCGGTGCGAGCCGCCATAACAGTCGATGGGGGCCGCCAGCGTGTCGCCGGCTGCGAGCAGCTGGGTCGCGAGGTGCACGGCCGCCATGCCCGAAGCCGTGATGACCGCACCTGACCCGCCTTCCAGCGCCGCGAGTGCTTCGGCCAGCTGGTCACGGGTCGGGTTTCCGGACCGCGTGTAGTCATACGTTCTTTTTCCATCCAGCCCTGCGTAGGAAAAGGTCGAACTCAGGTACAGCGGAGGGATCACGGCGCCATGCTGGGTGTCGCTGTCGAGCGCCCAACGGGCCGCTTTCGTATCCGGCCGGGTGTTTTTCAGGTTCTTGGTCATAAGCGGGCGATATTAGGGAATGGCGGGTGAGGCCGCAAGCGTCTCGTTTTTTTTCTTAAGCCGGCCGTCTGGCCATATACCCCTTCCCGGGGCACGCTCAGGCCATCCATGGGCGCTACACGGGCGTTCCAGACGCCCGAGTACCCCGCGAAGGGGTATCCGACCATCCAGCCTATGCCCGCACACAAGAGCCAGTCATCGACTGACGAACGTGAAAAGAATAATCAGCCGCATTGACCGATACCCCTCGCCAGAGGCTTAGGTTGCCGGGAACATGGTAAGAGCACCCAGGGATGGCTTCAGCGTCCTTGAAAAGCTGATACAGAATGCTGAAACCAGGTGACGCGAGGCGCTGAAAGTTCAGCTGTAGTCCTGGTACGACTTTTCCTCGATGATCTGCGAACCGAGGTGCAGGTTCAGCTTTTTCTTGACCTCGGAGCGGCGGTCGTTGGTGAAATAGACCGAGCGGGCCAGTTCGATGAAGTCGCTGTCGAATTCCTTTGCGCGTTCCTTGTCCCGGATGGCGTCCTCGATTTCCCACAATGCCTCGTTGATTGACTTGAGTTCCGCGTGAAGTCCCTGAATCACGCCGTCATCCTGAATGCTTTCTGCCCAGGTTTCACGCAGCAGTTCGAGTTCAATGCGTACGTTGGCCACTTTTTCAGGGTCGCTCATGCGCTCGGATTTGATCTCCAGGATGGTGATTTTGTCCAGAACCTCGCCCGGGGAAACGGGCACCTTGATGTTTTCCATGCAAACTCCCTCTGTCGGCCCGGTCGCAGCCGGGCCGTCACGATGAATATTGAGCTGAAACTCAGGCGAAGGCCCGGTACCACAACAGAACCGCAGCCGCGATCTCGAACAGCGTGTAGAACAGTTCGCCGTTGCGAATCATCGACTGCCTGAAATTCCAACTGGCGTCCTGGTGCGCCTGCCAGCGAAACTTCCATGGCAGCATCGCGGGACGACCGCGGCTCCACTCGCGCCATTCGTCACCAAAGATACTCTCCAGCTTGTGGTCCTCATAACGAATGGCCGCGGGGTAATAAAACAGGAAAAAGAAAGCGACCAGTGCGACCACCCAAAGGTTGCCGCAGGCGAGCGTGAAGCCGCCGAGTATCAGGAAGTTGCCCAGGTACAGCGGGTGCCGCACCAGGGAATAGGCCCCCGTGCTCGCCAGTTTCCGGTTCTTGTAGATCACGCCGGCCGCGTAAATTCGCCAGAGCTGACCGATTGCCGCGATCACGAGACCCGCGACGACTCGGCCTTCACCGGCCGGCAGCGTGAAACCGGCGCAGACCCACAACAGGAGCAGGCCGAGGCCCTGCCGGGACAATTCGTGATATCGAAGGCGGTCGACCAGGCCCATGAGACCGCCGCGGTCGCCAATTTTTCGAACTCGGCTTGAAGCCATGCACTTACTCCTCGCAGTCAGCGACCTATTCTATTTCATTCCGGCCGCGCAGGTGGACGATCGTTGTCAGCAAGCGCTAATCAGAACCGGAAATTGCTGACATCGGCCGTGTTTTCGATTCTTTTCCACGGCAGGCCGGAGACGTCCTCGAATCCAAAGGCCAGCGGACAGGAATGCAGGAGCTTGCGCAGCACCGCTTCGATCGGGGCGTCGGCCAGGCCCTCGGACTCGCAGCGGGCGCATTCCGCGTCGATGCTCGCGGCGATATTCGACCCGAAACGGTACAGCCCCAGCGGCGCGGCGACCTCGTCGTGCTCGAGGCTGGCCGGCAGTTCGCGGCTGAACTCCACGATGCGACCGTCGTGCAGCGCAAGCCGCATCGCGCCATCGGGAACGCTCACTCCGCGATCCAGCACGAATCCGTTCTCTGCGTCAGATTCGACGAAGCGCTTCAGGATGCCCGGGTGACACAGCAACTGGCCGTCGATCAGCAGCACGGCGTCACCCGAGACCAGGGTATCCCGGGCAGCCCAGAGGTTCAGCACGCTGTTCTGCTCGTACCGCGGGTTGTAGTGAAAGGCCACATCCGGTCTCGATTCCAGCGTGGCCACGTGGTCGATCACCTGCCGCGCCTGGTAACCAACGACCAGGTCGGCGAAGGCTACACCGCTTCTGAAGAGCAGATCGAGATGCCGGGCAAGCAGGCTCATGCCCTCGAATTCAGCAAGGCAGAGCACGTCACCCCGGCTGTCGGTTTTCGCGGCCTGGTTTCCGTGGCCGGCGGCAAGAACGATTGCGCGTGTCATAAACAAACCCCCGTCGATAACTCATTGTAACGCGGAGCCCTGAATTTTTAACCGCCTGCGTGCCACGTCGTTTACCCGAGTGCCAAGTGCGAAAACCGCGTCGAACGGTAT
>JASFSI010000321.1:0-3034 GCA_050114495.1 Lysobacterales bacterium
CGCCTCAGCGCTTCCTGAAAAACGGATTCCACCGCTTCTGCCCGGCACTCGGCCGGGTCATCCGGCGGTGTTCCGCCGAGCAGCAGGCTGAGCTTTTCATGGCGCAGGACCGGGTCTTCCTCGTTGACGATCCCGTCGACATCGGTGTCCAGGTCGCGGGGGCCGAAACAGTAAATCAGCACGGCGAGTGCAAGCAGGAATTCGCCGGCGCTTCCCATGAGCGACTCGAGGAGGTCGTTGATCAACAGCAGCGCGGCCAGGGGCAGGCCGAGCAGCAGCAGAAAACCGCTTACGTCGGTCCAGCGCGGCAGGCCGCCCAGCGCGTCATTCGCCATGTTGACCCAGCGGTTCAGCCAGTGGTTCTGTCTCAGGCGGGCAACTTCGCGGAAGAAGTGGCACACGGCGAATGCAAGAAGAATGGCGATAATGGTCATGGCTTCATTTTATCCCCTTGCGGGCAATCCAGCCACCGGATGCGCGCACCAGCGGTTCGAGCTGTCCTCCACCTTGTCGTTCGAACCAGTCCGAGATCAGCTGAAAGGCGATGGAAACGGGCGGCGGCACCCTTATTTCGTCGTTCTCGATCGCGCGCGCAAGCCCGGCGGCGGTGAACCAGCGCAGTTCTTCGATTTCATCCGTTGCTGTACAGGATCGGCTTTCGGCCTCGGCATAAAAACCGCACATCGCAGAAGCCGGAAAAGGCCAGGGTTGGGATGAAACATAGCTCAGGGAGGAAAGCCGCACCCCCGATTCCTCGTGGACTTCGCGGGTTACCGCGTCCTCCAGGCTTTCGCCCGGCTCGACATAACCGGCCAATGCCGAAAACCGGCGTTCGGGCCAGCGCGCGTTGCGTCCCAGCAGGCAGGCATCGCCGTGGGTGACGAGCACGATGATCGAGGGGTCGATGCGGGGAAAAGATTCGCGTCCGCAATCGGGGTTGAGGCATTTCAGCCGGTGCCCCGCTGATTCCACCCGGTTGGGTGACCCGCAGAAGCCGCAATAAGCATTGCGGTACTGCCAGTACAGCATGGCCTTTGCGTAAGCCAGGATGCCGGCGTGTTTTTCGTGCAGTCCGGTCGCCGCCTGGCGAAGTTCGTGGAACGCGGCACCGGGCTGTGCTTCGAGCAGGCGCTGCTGCAGCGGATCGTCCACCGGCAGCGCGAAATAATGGTGTTCGCTGTCGCGGCCGAGGAGGGTCAGACGGGTGACTTCCCGTGCGAGGGAGCCGTGGTCCAGGTAGACCACTTCCTCACCCGGGCGGTCCAGGTTGATGAGGCCCCGGCCGCGCCAGACGGGAAGGATGCGTGTGCATGGAAGCCGCAATGTCCTGCGGATCCATTGCGGGTCGTCGCGCCGCTCGACCAGCCGGTCGAGCCGAACGGAGGTGAAACTGTTCCGGTGCGATCGGGTCAGCCGGTCTACGATCGCTTCGTGGCCGGCCACCGCTCAGATCGAGAAAGAAGAGCCGCAGCCGCAGGTGGTGTTCGCATTGGGGTTGCGAATGACGAACTGGGCGCCTGCCAGGCTTTCGCTGTAGTCGACCTCGGCCCCCATCAGGTACTGGAAGCTCATCGGGTCGACCAGCAGGGTGACACCGTCGTTTTCGACCGCGATATCGTCTTCGGCCTGCTCTTCGTCAAAAGAGAAGCCGTATTGAAAACCCGAGCAGCCGCCCCCGCTGATGTAAACCCGCAGTTTCAGGTCCGGGTTGCCTTCCTCGAGCACCAGCTCCTGGACCTTGCGCGCGGCCGCATCGGTGAACACGATGCCGGGCATGGCCTGCGGGCTTTCGATGATGTCGATGCTTTGTTCCATGTCTCTCACTATGCGGTTGACCGTGCCCGAAATCAAGCCGCTCAGGAACTGCTGGCCGGTGGTTCGACGCCTGCAATCTCGCTCCATTCGTACTGCCGCTCCACCGGGTCCTGATCGCCCTCGGCTTCCAGCGTCAGCAACAGCCGGTCGGGCAGAAATCCGTCCGGCAGGGTCAGGTAGCCATCCAGCTGCTGAAAGTACTTGAAGCGAAAGGCGGGGCCGGGCGCCTTCTCTCCGCCGATGCCGGACCAGTCCAGCCGCAGCGGGCGGTCACCGTCGGTGCCCTCGATTTCGATCCGCACCTGTCCGTCCACAATGGCAGCGCGTCGAATATTCTGGGTCAGGGTCAGGGTGAAGCGCCAGACACCGGGAGAGCCGGTAGCGGCGAGTTCGACGTGGTAGATATCCAGCCCGGTCTGGGCGCCGCCGGCGCCTGCCAGGCGGCGAAAAAAGTCGAGTTCGGACTGCTGGCGGGCCAGCTGTGCGTTTCGTTCGCTTTCCGCCTCGCGCAGCATTTCGTTGGCATCCCGCAGCACGGCCACCTCGCGCTCGAGCACCGTGTTGCGCGCCCTCAGGCTGTCTGCACGATTTTTCAGCGACTCCACTTCGCCACCCAGGAAATCGATTTCGGACTGCAGCCGGTCCATTCCCGGCGGGACATGACGGGTGGCGATTTGCCAGGTGGCGAACAGCAGCGCGCCCACGAGCAACAGCGTAACCAACGCCGCTTCGAGAAATCCGTTTTTACCCGGTCCAGATGCCATGTGAAAAAAAAGCGGCCGAGGCCGCTTATTTCCTGAATTTTGTCAGTGTTGTAGTCGTTCTGTTGTTATCGTTATTCAAGGCAATACCCCAGAACTGCCCAAAATTTATACCTTCAGCGCCCGGGGTCGTCAAGTTTTTGCCGGCGTTTTTTCAGTTTCGTGACGAAAACGGCGAAACCCAGTCCCGGCTACCGTCGGCAATGACCAGGAACTCCGGGTTCAGGAACGATGCCTTCAGGTTGTAGCGCAGCGGCTGTCCGTTCAGCTCGACGATGCGGCCGCCGGCGGCCAGGACAACGGCGTGTGCGGCGGCCGTGTCCCACTCGGAGGTTGGTCCAAGGCGTGGATAAAAATCGGCACGGCCCTCGGCGACCAGGCAGAACTTCAACGAGCTTCCCATGCTGATCAGGTCGTAGCGGCCCATGGCCTGCAGGTAACGTTCCAGTTCCGGGTTG
>JASFSI010000322.1:0-3012 GCA_050114495.1 Lysobacterales bacterium
TGATCAAGCAATACGGTTTCATGCGGCGCGTATTCACGCGTGCGCGATCACTTGCCGTCGAAACGGAAGACGCTGAATTTCAGCGGCGGGTGCTGCGGGCCCTGGGCCAGGCAGCCCTCGACGAAGGCGCCGAGTGGTTGCTGATGCACCGCGAGCGGCCGCTGGAGCATGGCGGGCTTTAAAGAGATCGCAGATGCATGAGGGAGATCCCGGATATTTGCCTGCGGCAAATTCCGGGATGACGGTTGGAAAATTGCCTTCGTCACCCCGGAAGCCGCGCAGCGGCTGTCCGGGGCCGGGATGACGGTTGGAAAATTACCTTCGTCACCCCGTAAGCCGCGCAGCAGCTGTCCGGGGCCGGGATGACCGTTGCTTCGAAGATGCTCTCAGGGAATTTTCAGTTCCTGACCGGGAAGGATATGGTCGGGGTTTTCGAGAACGTCGCGGTTGGCTTCGAATATTTCCATGTAGCGCGAACCGTCGCCCAGTCGCTCTTCGGCGATTTTCCACAGCGTTTCACCTGACGTTACCGTGTGAACCGTCTCCTGCGCGGCAGCGGCCGGTGGATTTGCTTCGGGTTTCGGTTCCTGCGGTTTTTTCGCCTCGGTTTTTTCCTTGCCGAACGCGGACTTGATCTGGTCAAAAACGCCCATCGGGCTGCTCCTTTTGCCTCGGGTTTGTCAGAAAGCCCACAAGAAACGGGCCTCTGCACGCGATTATACAGAGGCCCGCCGTATTTTCAGTCAATGTGCTAAAACCGGGGTCAGGGCAGCCTGGCTAACCTGACCCCGGACGTTCAGCGGTTCATTCGGTTGTCGATCAATTGCCGGACCACCTCGGGCTCAGCCAGCGTGGACGTATCGCCCAGGTTGCCGTAGTCGTTCGCGGCGATCTTGCGCAGGATGCGGCGCATGATCTTGCCGGAGCGGGTCTTCGGCAGGCCGGGCGCCCACTGGATGAGATCCGGCGAAGCGATGGGGCCGATTTCCTTGCGAACCCAGGTGCGCAGTTCCTTGCGCAGTTCCTCGGTCGGTTCGAGTCCGGCGACCAGGGTCACGTAGGCGTAGATGCCTTCGCCCTTGATGTCGTGGGGATAACCGACCACGGCGGCTTCGGATACGGCCTCGTGGGCCACCAGGGCGCTCTCGATCTCCGCGGTGCCCATGCGGTGGCCGGACACGTTCAGCACGTCATCGACGCGGCCCGTGATCCAGTAATAGCCGTCTTCATCGCGCCGCGCGCCGTCACCGGCAAAGTAGGTGCCCGGAATCGTGGAGAAGTAGGTGTCCACGAAACGCTGGTGGTCGCCGTAAACCGTACGCATCTGGCCCGGCCAGCTGTCGGCCAGAACCAGCAGGCCGCTCGTCGCGGTTTCTTCGAGCAGGTTGCCTTTCTCATCGTACAGGGCAGGCAAGATGCCCGGCAGCGGCTTGGTTGCCGAACCGGGTTTCAGCTCGGTGGCGCCCGGCAGCGGGCTGATCAGGATGCCGCCGGTCTCGGTCTGCCACCAGGTATCGACGATCGGACAGCGGCCGTCGCCGGCTACCCTGTGGTACCAGTCCCATGCCTCGGGGTTGATCGGCTCGCCGACAGAACCCAGCAGGCGCAGGGAAGCGCGGGAGGTCTTTTTCACCGGTTCGTCGCCATCACGCATCAGCGCGCGAATGGCGGTCGGGGCGGTGTAGAAGGTGTTGACCTGGTGCTTGTCGACGACCTGCCAGAAGCGGCTGGAATCGGGATAGCTCGGAACACCCTCGAACATCAGGGTAATGGCGCCGTTGGCCAGCGGGCCATAGACGATATAGCTGTGTCCGGTGACCCAGCCGACATCGGCCGTGCACCAGTAGACGTCGCCTTCGTGGTAGTCAAAGACGATTTCGTGCGTGTAGGCGGCGTAGACCAAGTAACCGCCGGTGGTGTGCAGCACGCCCTTGGGCTTGCCGGTCGAACCGGAAGTGTAGAGGATGAACAGCGGGTCTTCGGCGTTCATTTCTTCGCAGGGGCAATCATCGCCCACCGTTTCGGCGTCTTCGTGGTACCAGGCGTCGCGTCCCTCGGTCCACTCGATGTCGCCGCCGGTGTGCCTGATGACCAGCACGGTTTCCAGGCTGTTCATGGTGCCTTCGATGGCGCAGGCTGCGTCGACATTGTCTTTCAGCGGTACTTTGCGGCCGCCGCGTTTGCCCTCGTCGCAGGTGATGACCATCTTGGCTTCGGAGTCGATAATGCGGCCGGACAGTGCATCGGGTGAGAAACCACCGAATACGATGGAGTGCACGGCGCCGATGCGCGCGCAGGCGAGCATGGCGTAGGCGGCTTCCGGAACCATGGGCATGTAGATGGCAACCCGGTCGCCCTTGCTGATGCCGTGTTTCTTCAGCACGTTGGCCATCTTGCAGACCTTGGCGTGCAGTTCGCTGTAAGTGATGCTGGCGTCGACGGTCGGTTCATCACCTTCCCAGATGATCGCGACCTGGTCGCCGCGGCTATCCAGGTGCCGGTCCACGCAGTTATAGCAGGCGTTCAGAACGCCGTCTTCGTACCACTTGATGTGGAGGTCGGCTTTGTCGAAAGATACATTCTTGATTATCGTCGGAAACTTGAACCAGTCGATCCGCTTGGCTGTTTCGGCCCAGAAGGCCTCCGGGTTCTCCACCGATTCACGATAGGTTTTTTCGTAAGAATCGGCGTCGAGGTGCGCCCGGCCTTTGAAAAATTCAGGAACAGGATAAATGTCACTCATGGTCTTCAACCTTTGATCTGCGAGTTAGAAAAACGTCCGTATTCTATCGTTTGAAACGGAACGTCGAGTTGTTCCTGATCATTTCAAACGCGGTCTTTCTCATCAAAAGTATAGACATACCTATAATGAACAGGTATCCGACCCCGGGAGATCGCCTCATGCGCGCCATCGCCAGAATCCTGCTCCTTACATCCCTCGTCGCGCTCAATGGCCCGGTTCTCTGCGCCGCGGAGCCGGATGAACTGCGTATCGGTCTCGCACTGAGCGGC
>JASFSI010000323.1:0-3010 GCA_050114495.1 Lysobacterales bacterium
CAGCAGTTCAATCAGTTCCTGTGAAGAACCCGCATCAGGAGCCGGTGACAGCGCCGCAAAGGGATTCAGCTCGGGCCATGCGTTCGACAGCAGGGTCAGCGCAAGCGTTTCGTCGCCGGGGCGTTGTAAACGGTCCAGTTCGGCGAAGTGTGCTTTCGTCGGTCGCAGGCCGGCGCGAACGAAAGCCACGGGTCTGCCGGGAAAACGCTCAACGAGTTCCCGCAGCAGCGCCCCGATCTCGTCCGGCCCGTTTTTCGTTTGTATCACTTCCCCCGACCCGAGGCGACTGCAGACCGTGCCGCCCGCCTCGGCCAGCGCAGCGAAATCCTCGGTGTGCGCGACTCCACGCCCCTCGGCGTGCACGTAAACGACGGGCGCGGGTTTGCTTGCCTTGGATCGAGTTGCTTGGCTCATGTCTTTGCTGCAGGCCCTGTGATCCGGTCGTGCCTGTTCGCCCGGAAGGCTGTCACGCCGGTTTATGGCAGTGCGCGGATTATACCAAGACCGCTGCGTCTCAACGCTTTTTCATGGAACCGAAACGGTGCGGCCAATATACTTGCCGCAACGTCGTGTTGAACAGGCTGTGTCGATGCCGCTGGGATTCCGCTCTTCGCAAGAGCGTCGCATCATTGTGCACTTTCATTTTTTCAAGAACGCCGGCACCTCGGTGGAAAGCATCCTGCGCGCGCATTTCGGAAAGCGCTTCGCAACGTACGAACCCGGCGGTCCGGCGGAGACCTTTCCTGCCGGCGCGCTCGAGCCTTTCCTGCAAAAGAACCCGTCACTGGCCGCCGTTTCCTCGCATACGATCCATTTTCCTCCACCCGAACGCAAAGGCTGGACGGTATTCCCGATCGTATTCCTGCGCCACCCGCTGGACCGCGTCCTGTCGATGTACAACTTTGAAAAGAACCAGGATTCCGACAGCCCCGGCGCCCTGCTGGCGCGTGAAACCGGGCCGGCCGCTTACATTACCGAACGCCTGCGCAACCCGGGTGAGCGCACGCTGCGCAATTACCAGGCCTGGATGCTGGCGCAGCACCTTGCTCCTGGCGGCAGCGACGAAGATCTGCTTGAAGCCGCCCGCCGGGTGATCATGGAACTGCCGGTCGTCGGCATGGTGGACCGCTTCGCGGAAAGCATCCACTACTTCAACCGTTGGCTGGCGCCGTACTTTCCCGGCCTGGACATGTCGCCGGAACACCGTAATTCTTCCCCGCTGAGCAGTCTCGGTGTTTCCGGGCGTCTTGCGCGCCTCAGGGAGGAAACCGGAGCTGATCTTTATGCACGCCTGGAAGCGGAAAACCGGATCGACCTCGAACTGTACCGACTGGCAAACGAACGAATGGCGAGCGAGAACCCGTTTACCCGGGAATCCTGAAATACGGAACACGATCATGAAAAACGAATGGAAGCGGTATTTACGGATGACTTCTGAAGCGCGTGAAGGCACTTTGAAAGCGCGTCGTTTGCGGCGCCGGGCTTTGGTTTGCTGATGCCGCTTGTCGCGCTCGATATGGACCTGCAGCCCTGGCTGGCGGTAAACGACGGCGTAATGGGCGGTGTGTCCGCGGGGCGCATGAGCGAAACGGCGAACGGTCTGTCGTTCGAGGGCGTGCTGTCACTGGAAAACAACGGCGGTTTCGCTTCTGTCAGACGGCTTGTGGGCACCGACCTGTCAACTGCCTCGAGCGTTCGAATCCGCGTGCGCGGAGACGGCCGCCGGTACCAGCTTCGCTTTCGGCAGGACCGTCGGTTTGATGGCATCGCCTGGCGGGCGTTCTTTGATACGCATAACGCCTGGCAGACCGTTTCGCTGGATTTCGATGAGTTCGAGCCCGTGTTTCGCGGGCGCCGGGTGCCGGAAGCCGGTCCGCTTCAGGCAGAGAACGTTTCGCAGATCGGCTTCATGCTGGCCGACGGCAATCCCGGGCCGTTCCGTCTCGAAATCGAATCGATCGAGTTCTGTTCGGCAGAAACTGAATGACACAGCCCGGGCGGAAACACGGCCAATAATCCCGTTTTTCTCTTCCAGATCAGGTAAAGTCCCGTTAAGCGAACGTTTCTGGCCAAACGGTGATAGACTCCGCGGTCCATTTTTGGGCCATGTTCTTCGCGGTGCGTGGCCGTTCCGGCTTCCCACACGAGAAAATGCATCATGAAAATTACTTCGAAACCCCGTCACTCACTCGTGGTCTGTGCCGCGGCACTGCTCGCCGCGCCCTCAGTCCAGGCAACCAACGGCTACCAGTTGATCGGCGTGGGCAGCTACCAGAAAAGTCTCGGCGGTGCCGTTACGGCGAACCCCGGTTCGGCAATGACGGCAATCACCAACCCCGCCGGCATGATTCGCATCGGCAAGCGGGCCGACTTTTCCATGGAAGCGTTCATGCCCGATCGCAGCACGGATTTCACGGCTTACGGCGGCGACAAGGTGAGCAGTGATTCCGACCTGTACGGCGTGCCCGCCATCGGCTGGACCGCACCGGTCGGCAACAACGACGACCTCTACTTCGGCGGCGGCATGTACGGCACTTCCGGCCTGGGTGTCGACTACGCTGAAAGCGTCATGATGCCGGCCAACGCCAGCTTCACCGGCAACGAGTTGACCTGGAGCGGATACAGCAACATTGCCTTCTGGCAGATGGCGCCGACCCTTTCCTGGAACGCCAGCGACTCCCTCAGCGTCGGCATGGCCGTCAACATCGATTACCAACAGGTGTCGTTCGAGCAACGCATCACCGACCGCGTGACCGGCGCCCGGTACAACTTCGACCTCGGCCGCAGCGCCAACGCTTTCGGCCTGGGCGTCACCCTGGGCGTGCTCTGGGACCTGGGCGACCACTGGACGCTGGGTGCAAGCTACAAGAGCAAGCAGCATTTTTCGGAACTCGAATACAACCTGGCGGACGGCGATATCGACCTGACGCTGGTCGGCGGGCCGGAGTACCCGGGCGGCACCTACACGCTCGACCTGGACTTTCCGCAGCAGGCCTCCATTGGGGTGGCC
>JASFSI010000324.1:0-3009 GCA_050114495.1 Lysobacterales bacterium
GTTCTCGGTCGCGATCTGGAAGTCCCCGCCCTCGGCTACCAGGTAGCTGATTTCGCGCAGGAAAGGCTTGTAGCTGGCCAGGTCGGGCTTGCCCGGGTGTTCGCGGTGGTAGGCGTTGATTTGCTCGTGCATGCGGTTGCGCTTTTCGAGCAATACCCGGTTGGCCGGGCCCATGTCCTCGAGCAGTTTGGCGTATTCCTGCCAGAAACGGTCTGTTTCGATGCCCGCTCCGGGGGCGATTTCGTCGTTTACGAGGTCGTAGAGTTCGCGGGCGATGGAAAGCCCGTGGCATTGAATCCTGGATTCCATGGTTCCTTCTTCCGATTTGTTCTTTCGTTACCGGTGTCGGCCTTTACCCGCAGTGGCGCTCGAACGGCGTCAGTCCTGCTGGCTGGCGTAATAGTGTAGCAATTGCTTCAGCCCTTCCGCGCTGATTTCGTTGACCTTGTTTTCCATCAGCCTGGGACAGAGCCGTTCGCCCGTCGGCACGTAATGCAACGCCGAATCCAGGTACTCCATCCACTGCCCGGCCAGGCGCGGTCCCTTGCCGGCCAGCGCGCCGCCTTGCGCGTGGCATTTTTCACAGTTTTCCTCGTGCAGCGTTTTTCCGGCCGCTGCCAGCGCCGGGTCGAATTCCTGCGTTGCCGGCACGAAGGTCTGGGATCCGTACCAGTCGCTGATCGCGGCGATATCGTCTTCACCGAGGGTGCTGGCTTTTTCGCACATGTCGATTTCGGCGCCCGCTTTCGGGCCGCTGCGGTAGGTCGTTTTCACGCAGGGGCGGTCCCATAACTGGAAGCCGCGCAGGGTCTTGGCGATGAATTCGGGTGTCTGGCCCGCGATGATCGGGACGTCGGCGTATGGCGATACACCCGCCGGTCCGTGACAGCTGTCGCATTCGGCCTTCAGGGCTTCGAGATCTGCAGCCTCGGTGGAGATGGCGGTGAGCATGAGGATGAGCGTAAAGATGATGGTTTCAGATCGATGCATTTCCTTAACCTGGCGATTGCGATGGGTTTTTCTTGCCGTCCCCCAAGGGTAACGTGCATGGCCAGCGAGCACCATCCCCGAAATCAAATTCGAGGATGGTGTGCCGAGAAAAAAGGGCTTTAACGGGCTCAGCCGCCGAAGTCGAGCGTCCAGAAGTAGTGGTAGGAGTAACCGTTCTCCAGGTCTTTGCCGAAACCGAGACCGGCATGCGTCCAGTCAGGGTTCATGATGGCTTCGCAGTGGCCCGATGTGCTGCCGAGCCACAGGTCCACGACCGCGGAATAGGAGCGGTCGTTACTGGACGCCGCGATGTTTTCGCCGATCCTGCTGCCGCTCCAGTAGGGGAATACGCGATCAGCAAAAGAAGTACCGTCAATCGACGTGTGCGAGAAGTAGCCCTTGGCCGCCATGTCCATCGAGTGCTGCATGGCGATCGTCGCCAGCGATTCGCTCCATTTCAACGGCGGCTGGGCGGGGTATTCCGTGCCCTGGCATGTGGTTGGCGTGGTGCGTGCATCGTTGACCGCGTCCAGCATGGCCTGCAGCTTGGCGCCGGTCGTGGTGTCCGGCAGTTGCTCATTGACCGTGATGTACACGTCATCGCTGTCGCTCTTGCCGCCGTCGTCGGTCACGGTGAGGCGCAGGCGGATGGTCGTGGATTCATCGGGCGCGGTGAACGTCACTTCGTCGGTGTTTGCGCCGGACAGGCTGACCGGCTCACCGGATACCTGGCTCCAGGACCATTCAACGATTGTTCCATCGGGATCGCTGCCGCCGCCCGTTACCGTGACGGAATCGCCGGCCTCGACCGTAAAGTCGTTGCCCGCGTCCGCGGTGGGCGCCTGGTTGGGGTCATCGAAGCTGATCTTGACTTCGTCGGTGCCGGTGGCGCCGTCGTCGTCGGTGACGGTCAGGCGCAGGCGCGTGTAGCCTTCTTCCTGGGGCGCGGTGAAACTGACAGTTGCACTGTCGGCACCCGAGAGAGAGACGTATTGACCCGCCACGCGTTTCCACTGGTAACTCACGATCTCGCCGTCGAGATCGCTGCCTTCGCCGCTTATAGTGACTTCTTCGCCGATGTTGACCGTGAAGTCGCGTCCCGCATCGGCCGCCGGCTTGCTGTTCGTATCGATGATTTCGATCGCGACCTCGTCATCGTCGCTCATCTCGTCATCATCGACGACGGTCAGGCGCAGCCGCACCGTGCCGCTTTCCTCCGGGGCCGTGAACGAAACGGTCCAGTCCTCGACGCCATCGAGTTCCACGTCCGGGCCGGATACCTGGGTCCAGAAATGACTCGTGATGTGGCCGTCCGGATCATCGCCCTGGCCGCGGACCGAGACGTTGGTGCCCGCTTCGACCGTGAAGTCCTCACCCGCGATCGCGCTGGGGGCCTGTTTCGGTTCGCCGCCCGCGTAGGTGATGTCATCGATCAGGAACTGCTGGGAAGCGGTGTCCCAGGACAATCCGATGTCGACGATGTCGTCTTCGACCCGGGCTCCGCTAATCAGAAGTCGCCCGTCTTCCGGGCTGGTGACCGTCGCGTCGCTGGTAACGATGCGCTCGGGGTCGGAGATGAATTCGGAATCGAAGCGGACGACGTTGAAGACGACCTCTTTCTCGGCCGTGCCGCCGCCTTCTTCGGTGACGACCACGCGCAGCGTGTGTTCTCCCTCGCCCGAAATGGAAAAGGCCCATTTCATGGACCAGCCGGAGTTCTTCGAGCCCGGTATATCGGGAAAAACGGCCGCGACGTCGCCGCGGGCGCTGCCGTAGGGCAGGAAACCCAGGCTGACGCCGTTGATAAAGGCTTCCACCGAGACGACTCCGCGGTCGCTCACGGCCCAACCCGAAATCAGGCCGATGCCCGAGCGCGTCGAATCCGGCGCGGGTTCTTCGATGGAAAACGTGATTTCGGCCAGCGCAGGGGTTGCGCAGACCAGCAGCAGCGTAGCCAGCAGTCTTGAAAGGACCATCTCCACCCTCCCTGATGGAATGGGCGCCTATCCCTGGCGCATG
>JASFSI010000325.1:0-3008 GCA_050114495.1 Lysobacterales bacterium
CGGACATCCCGATGCGGGCGATCAGGCGCGAAGTGATAAAAAACTGGAACAGGAACGCCAGCACCTGCACCACCTGGTCCACCGTGCTGAAAAGCGACGTGCGCGCCTCGAAGCCGCTGACCTGTTGGTCCACCAGCACCGCCAGCCCGTTGAACAGGAACGTGGATGTCAGGTTGTGCAGCAGCATCAGCAGGCAGGCGTAGAGCAGGTATTCAGAGCGAAATACGCGAACGGCACCTTCCCAGATGCTGCCGCCGATCACCGAACCCGATCCTTCCGTCTGCGAGATATCCTCGCGGGAACTGGCGTAACGCCCCAGCACGATAGCCATGACGGTCGCGACCAGGAGTGTCCCCACGGCCACCAGCATGACCCCGGAAGCGCCGTGGCCGGTGACGACGAGGCGGGTGATGGAAGGGCCGACAATGGCCCCGATACTGCCGCCCGCCATGATGAAGCCAAACAACCGGGTGGCCTGCCCGGGCCGGAACACGTCGGCCATGAAGCTCCAGAAAATCGAGACCACGAACAGGTTGAATACGCTGAGCCAGACGTAAAAACTCCGCTGGATCCACTGCGGTGTTTCGTCACCCTCGAAGCCGGCTGCGAACAGCAGGAGGTTGACGATAAAAAACAGGTATAAGCCCGGTACGAATTGACCGCGACGAAAACGCGAAACCAGGAAACCGAATACCGGCACGATCGCCAGCATGGTTACGAAGGTCGCGGTGTAAAGCAGATGCAGAATATCGCTGTTGTTGGCGGCTACCGCTCCGCGCAGCGGGCGAAGCATGAAATAGCCGCCCAGGAGAAAGAAAAAATAGGCAAAGGCGATGGCCAGCCGGGGCCACTCGCCGGGCTCGACGCGCACCAGTTTCGCCAGCGTTCCGCGGCTGACTTCTGCAGGCATCAGTCTTCCATGATGCTGACAGCCTGACCCGGCTGAAGCCGTTCGTTACCGCGGATCACCACCCGGTCTCCGGGCTCGACCGCTCCCGTGATCTCGATTTGCTCACCCTGCCCCACGCCGGCGGTGACCTGGACCTGCCGCGCCGTGCCGTCGGCGTTCAAAACGAAAACACTCATACCCTCCGGCCGGAGGACCAGCGCGTCGCGCGGCACTGTCAGGGCCTGGCGAAATTCGGAGACGGGAATGGAAACACGCAACGTCTGCCCGACCGGAAAGCGGGTGTTCTCTGGATCCAGTCGCAGCTCGAATTGGTGATTGCTGAGGTCCCCCACCGCAACCACGGTCCGCACGATACCCGTTTCGACCCGGTTCGGCGAACGCATTTCCAATCGCTGACCGGGGCGTACGAACTGGAAATAATCCAACGGCGCGCGTGCAATCACTTCGAGGTTTTGCTGGTCCACGAGACGCACGACCTGGCTGCCGACCACCACGCGCTCACCGGGCATCATCAGCCGTTCGACGACTATGCCCCCGTAAGGCGCGAGAATCCGCGTACGGGCCAGCTGATCCTCGTTCTGCGCCAGGCGGGCGCGCGCGATCGCGAGGTCACCGCGGGCGACGTCGCGGTCTGAACGGGTCTGCTCCAGCTGCGTTATGGCCGCCAGGTTGGACTCCGACAGCTTGGCAAAACGCTGCTCTTCGCCCTCGAGAAACCGCAAACTGGCCTTGGCGCGCTCGACTTGCGCTTTCAGCTCGGTATTCAGCAGACGCAGCGTGGTGTCCTCGATGGACGCTACCGGGTCGCCCTCGTCGACCACGGTACCGACATCAACGACGTGGATCAGCCGGCCCTCGACTTCCGCGGCCAGGCGCGCATCGCTGCGGCTGACGACGGTGGCAGGCACCGTGGTCATAGGAGCGATGTTCTCGATCTTGGCGCTGGCGACCCGAACGAGCGCGGGTCCGCCCATCTGTGCTGCCGCGGGACTGAAGGCCAGAACCAGCGCAAAAAAACAGACACTGCGGATCGGATGGCTGAAAAATACGGTCTTCATGGGTCACGCGGCCTCGGCTGCAGGTGAGCCCGCCTGCTGGTGTTCTTCGTTCAGACGCAACAGGCTGGGCAACAGGATCAGGGTGAACAGGGTGCTGACCAGCATGCCGCCGACGATAACGGCCGCCATGCCGCGGTACAGCTCAGTACCTGCTCCGGGCATCAGCAGCAGGGGCAACATGCCGAAAACGCTGGTCGTCGTGCTCATCAGGATCGGCCTCAGGCGCAGGCGCACCGCGCTCTCCACGGCTTCCCGGCGAACCATGCCTTCGCGCTCTGCATCACGCGCGCGGTAGACCAGCAGTATCGCGTTGTTGACGACCAGGCCGAGCAGAATGACGAAACCGATCATGGTCAGCAGATCCATCGCCTGTCCGCCGCTGGCGAACAGCGCGAGATCGACGATCCGCAACGTCAGGATGCCGCCGACCGTGGCCATCGGTATGGTCAGGATCACCAGCAGCGAGTCCCTGAAAGAGCGGAAAAGCGCGGATATCAGGAGGTACAGGATCACCACGGCCAGGGCAAAACTTCCGGTCATGCTGGTCAGCGCCTCATCGAGCGCCTCCGCTGTACCCCGGTAACGGACCATTCCATCCTCCGGCATGCTGTCGAGGATGACCGGCGCCACGCGCTCCTGGATGATCGTCAGCGCCTCTTCCATCGGCATCTGCGCCGGGGGCGTGACCTGGAGGGTCAGCGTGCGCTTGCGGTCGATCCTTCGAATGCTGGACGGGCCGGCGGTTCGCGTCACGCGCACCAGTTCACCCAGCGACTGCACCCCGCCCTCGGCGGTCGCAACCGGAATGGAACCCAGTTCCTCGGGCGAATACCAGTTCTGCGCCCGCAGTATGACGTTGTATCGGCGGGTGCCGTCGAAATATTCGCCCAGGAAAGCGCCATCACCCATCGCGCGGATCGCGGTCGCCAGCGTGGAACGGCTCCAGCCGACTTCTGCAACCTTTCGATCGTCCGGAACGAGCCGGATTTCCGGCTCCGCCAGTTCGAGCCCCGGTATGGGCTGAATCTGTGCTTCCGGCA